>NZ_JBBNLS010000039.1:0-1289 GCF_040092305.1 Collinsella sp. CLA-ER-H6 | reverse complement strand
CCCCGAGCATCGCCCTGAAGGCCCTGGCGGGCGTCGAGAAGCCGAGCGCGCCGCGGGGCTCGGAGTTCACGTGCGACATGGCCAGCGCCAGGTCCGCCGGGGCGAGCCGGTCGAACCTGAGTCCGGAGCCCTTGGGCAGCAGCTTCCTTATCTCGACGTGGTTTCGCTCGCAGGCGCCCTTCTGGTCGCTGCGCCTCGGGTCGCAGTAGAACAGCCTCGTCTCGCCCGGCCCCTCGCCGACGAGGTCCGCGATCGCCCGCTCGTCGGAGAACTCCGTGCCGTTGTCGGTGAGCACGGCGCGGAAGACCCTGCCCATGCCGTCGGCGCCGAGGACCTCCCTGATATCGCCCAGGGCGGCCGCGACGCGCCCGGCGGTCTTCTCCGCCAGCGGCAGCGCGAGCTGCAGCCTGCTGGGGCGGTGCAGCAGCGTGAGCAGGCAGGCGGAGTCCTCCCGGGCGCCCTCGACGGTGTCCATCTCCCAGGCCGCGGCGCACGCGTCCTCCCCGAGGGCGAGGAACGCGGCATGCGACCTGCGGGCGGAGTGGCGCGTGGCCGCCCGGCCGGCGGCGCGCTTCCTCGGCCTGTAGCCGACCTTGCGCCTGAGCTCCATGTTGGTCATGCCGTCGTAGCCCGCCGAGACCCAGCGGTAGATCGTCGAGGGCGACAGGTCCACGGGCCCGCCGTTCCGGGCCGACAGCTGCTCGGGCGACAGGCCGCGGCGCAGGCCGTCGCGAATGTGGGCGAGCGCCTCGGCCGCGGCGGGCTCGTCGGCGTCTATCCCGCGCCTGGACGAGACGAGGACCGAGTCGGCGCACAGCTGCGCGGCCCGGGCCTCGTAGAAGATGTGGGGGCGGCGCTTGCAGCCGATCGCGCGGTACCGGCCGCAGCCGTTGCAGCATCGCGGCCACGCCGCCAGGCGCGGGCAGGCCGCCGACAGGTCGGCGGAGGCGTCCACGCGCTCGCCGCGCCTGGACTTCGGCGCCGTCACGAACCTGTGCGACGCCACCTCGGCGCTCACCGTCGAGGGCGACCTGCCCAGCTCCCTCGCGATCTCCCTGCACGAGGCCCTGCGCTCCAGCATCCTCTGGACCGTGTCCCGCTCGTGCCTCGTGAGCCTTCCGTAGGCCCTCGGGACCGCCTTCTCGGAACCCTTCTTCCTCTTTCCGGACATGCCGTCCTCCGATCTCCCGGGGCCGGCCGGTCCGGCCCTCAGGGTATCGGGTTCCCACATTCATCCGCACATGTGCGGATGAATGTGGGAGGTGTTCGGATGAAGTTGATAATCAAGG
>NZ_JBBNLS010000038.1:0-1572 GCF_040092305.1 Collinsella sp. CLA-ER-H6 | reverse complement strand
TTTGGACGGAGAGTTCGATCCTGGCTCAGGATGAACGCTGGCGGCGCGCCTAACACATGCAAGTCGAACGGCACCTATCTTCGGATAGAAGCGAGTGGCGAACGGCTGAGTAACACGTGGAGAACCTGCCCCCTCCCCCGGGATAGCCGCCCGAAAGGACGGGTAATACCGGATACCCCGGGGTGCCGCATGGCACCCCGGCTAAAGCCCCGACGGGAGGGGATGGCTCCGCGGCCCATCAGGTAGACGGCGGGGTGACGGCCCACCGTGCCGACAACGGGTAGCCGGGTTGAGAGACCGACCGGCCAGATTGGGACTGAGACACGGCCCAGACTCCTACGGGAGGCAGCAGTGGGGAATCTTGCGCAATGGGGGGAACCCTGACGCAGCGACGCCGCGTGCGGGACGGAGGCCTTCGGGTCGTAAACCGCTTTCAGCAGGGAAGAGTCAAGACTGTACCTGCAGAAGAAGCCCCGGCTAACTACGTGCCAGCAGCCGCGGTAATACGTAGGGGGCGAGCGTTATCCGGATTCATTGGGCGTAAAGCGCGCGTAGGCGGCCCGGCAGGCCGGGGGTCGAAGCGGGGGGCTCAACCCCCCGAAGCCCCCGGAACCTCCGCGGCTTGGGTCCGGTAGGGGAGGGTGGAACACCCGGTGTAGCGGTGGAATGCGCAGATATCGGGTGGAACACCGGTGGCGAAGGCGGCCCTCTGGGCCGAGACCGACGCTGAGGCGCGAAAGCTGGGGGAGCGAACAGGATTAGATACCCTGGTAGTCCCAGCCGTAAACGATGGACGCTAGGTGTGGGGGGACGATCCCCCCGTGCCGCAGCCAACGCATTAAGCGTCCCGCCTGGGGAGTACGGCCGCAAGGCTAAAACTCAAAGGAATTGACGGGGGCCCGCACAAGCAGCGGAGCATGTGGCTTAATTCGAAGCAACGCGAAGAACCTTACCAGGGCTTGACATATGGGTGAAGCGGGGGAGACCCCGTGGCCGAGAGGAGCCCATACAGGTGGTGCATGGCTGTCGTCAGCTCGTGTCGTGAGATGTTGGGTTAAGTCCCGCAACGAGCGCAACCCCCGCCGCGTGTTGCCATCGGGTGATGCCGGGAACCCACGCGGGACCGCCGCCGTCAAGGCGGAGGAGGGCGGGGACGACGTCAAGTCATCATGCCCCTTATGCCCTGGGCTGCACACGTGCTACAATGGCCGGTACAGAGGGATGCCACCCCGCGAGGGGGAGCGGATCCCGGAAAGCCGGCCCCAGTTCGGATTGGGGGCTGCAACCCGCCCCCATGAAGTCGGAGTTGCTAGTAATCGCGGATCAGCATGCCGCGGTGAATGCGTTCCCGGGCCTTGTACACACCGCCCGTCACACCACCCGAGTCGTCTGCACCCGAAGTCGCCGGCCCAACCGCAAGGGGGGAGGCGCCGAAGGTGTGGAGGGTGAGGGGGGTGAAGTCGTAACAAGGTAGCCGTACCGGAAGGTGCGGCTGGATCACCTCCTTTCTAGGGAGATAAATCTTCTAGAGAGATCAACTTAACTCGAATAGAGGGCAGGAGCCCGTCCGGT
>NZ_JBBNLS010000037.1:0-1620 GCF_040092305.1 Collinsella sp. CLA-ER-H6 | reverse complement strand
ATTTCCCCGGACAGGACCACCTTTGCCGCCGAGACCTTGAACTGCCTGTCGTATCGCTTTCTTCTTTGGGTCATCTTGAACACCTTTCGCTCTTAACTAGGTGTCCAATTCATCATACCCACTCCATTTCTTTATGCGCGTTGATTTGAGGGTGAAGCATGATGTCGAGGCCAGGAAGGCGGCCATAGGGCTCTTCGAGCTCGGGCACGGGTATAAATCTGCCGCGATTGCCCTTTCGCTTCCCGCGGAAGCCGTGAGAAGACGGTAGGAGATATACCGCGCATTCGGGAGCGAGGTGCTGCTGCGCATGGACGGAAAGCAGGGCAGGTACACATACGAGCAGAAGGTCGCCGCCGCCTCCGCCGTCGTCGACGGCGGCATGACGAAGACCGAGGCGATGGCGGCGTTCGGCATAATGTCGATGTCGCCGCTCAAGAAGTGGTGCGCGCTATACCGCCGGGGCGGCGCGGAGGCCCTGCGCCCGAGGCCCAAGGGCCGGCCGAGCGGTTCCAGGGCGAGGCCGCGGACCCGCGAGGAGGAGCTCGAGGAGCGGTGCCGTAGGCTCGAGGCCGAGGTGGCCTACCTAAAAAATTACGCGCCCTGGTCGAGAGGGACGGGCTCTGACCAGGGCGAAGGCCGAAGCGGTCGCGGCCCTGCGCGCCGAGGGGCACGCGCTCGGGCACCTGCTCGCATGCGCCGAGCTCAAGCGGTCGACCTACTACTACGCCCTCGCGCACCCGCCGAGGCCCACGCGCGCCGAGCTCCGGGAGGCGGCCGCCGAGATCTTCTCGCGCACCGCCAACGGCTGCGGGCACCGGCAGATAGCGATGTGCCTCAGGGCGGAAGAGGGGGCCGTGATAGCCGACAAGACCGTGCTCAAGATGATGCGCGAGATGGGGATTCGCTGCGGCATCAGACGCGAGACGGCCTACCACAGGTACAACTCGTACAGGGGCGTCGTCGGCAGGACGTTCGAGAACGTGATCGCGAGGGATTTCGACGCCGGGGCCCCGTGGCAGAAGCTGGGGACGGACGTCACCGAGTTCAAGGTGGCCGGCGGCAAGGCCTACTGGGCCCCGACGCTGGACTTCTGCACCAAGGAGATCGTGGCGAGCGACATATCGACCACGCCCGACATGTCCCAGCAGGTGAGGATGCTCGACGAGCTGCTGTCCAAGATCCCCGAGGGCGCCGCCCCGACCATGCACTCGGACCGGGGCTGGCAGTACCAGCACGCCTCGTACACATCCAGGCTCGAGGCCGCCGGCATCGTCCAGAGCATGTCCAGGAAGGCGAACTGCATCGACAATGCCGCCACCGAGCAGCTCTTCGGCCACGTCAAGGACGAGTTCTACAGGGGCCGCGAGTGGAAGACGTTCGAGGATTTCAAACGCGACCTGGAGGAATACATAGTCCACTGGAACACGAGCCGGAGGCAGGTAAGATTGAAGGGCCTGACCCCGGAGGAGTTCCGGAATCAGGCCCTCGCGGCCTTGGAGTGGGAAGGATAAACTGGACTTTCTTTTAAGGATCCTCAAGCGTATTGCCGCTCGTATTCCACTGGAGACATGTAGCCCAGGGTGGAATGCATGCGCACCCTATTGTAATAGAGCTCTATGT
>NZ_JBBNLS010000036.1:0-1644 GCF_040092305.1 Collinsella sp. CLA-ER-H6 | reverse complement strand
GACAGACACTATGACCCAATCCGAGGGCACTAAAAAGATAGGAGCCCCCGCTCGTGACCGCGGGTCGGGGCTGCGACAATGATGTTGAAGTGCCATAGGCGCAGCCGCGCCGCAACGAGGTTGGGAGGCTCCCATGCCAAAGTATTCTACCGCGTTCGGGATGGACGTCCACCTGAGGTCGACCACCGTCTGCGCCCTCGACGCGGACACCGGCGAGGCCGTGACGAGGAGGTTCCCCGGCAACCCCTGGGGCGAGATCGCCGGGCGGATGGATGGGTTCCCCGGGCCGTCGCTCGCGGCCTACGAGAGCGGCTACCTCGGCTTCGCCCCGCAAAGGGAGCTCGCCGGGCTCGGCGTCGAGTGCGCCGTCGCCGCGGTCTCGAAGATCCCCAGGTCGGCCGCCGACTCGGCCTCCAAGAACGACAGGAACGACGCCGCCAGGATGGCCAAGGCGATACTCGCCCACGACATCTCCCCCGTATGGGTCCCCTCCCCCGAGGTCGAAGGCATCAGGGACCTCGCCGGCGCCTACGGCGGGGCGACCGCGCGCCTGGCGACCGCCAAGCAGCGGCTGCTCGCCTTCCTCGCAAAGCGGGGGTTCGTCTACGGCGGCACCACGCCCGCCGGCAACCCGAGGAAGTACTGGACCTACGACTTCCTGAGGTGGCTCGACAAGGTCAGGCCGGAGGACGATGGCGGGGTTCGGACGCTCGCCGCCCTGAGGAACGAGGTCGAGGCCGCGGCGGAGGCCCGGGCGGACCTGCTCTCCGAGTACAGGGCCGCCGTGGATGCCAGCCCGATCGCCGCGGAGGTGGCCGCCCTCCAGTCGATCAAGGGCTGCGCCTTCGCGCTGGCCGCAGCCTTCTCGGCCGAGGTCGGCGACTTCACGAGGTTCCGTTCCGGAAGGCAGGTCACGGCCTATTTCGGCCTCGCGCCGAGTCAGAGGTCGAGTGGCGACTCCGTGCGGCTCGGAGGCATCAGCGGCGCGGGCAACGCGCTCGTGAGGAAGCTGGCCGTTGAGGGTTCATGGTGCTACGCCGCGGCACGGCACCAGCCGAAGCTCATGCCAAGGGACACGGGCGTGCCCCTCGAGATAAGGATGCACGGGAGGAAGGGGTCCGAGCGGCTCCTGCGGCGGCGCGAGGAGATGCTCGCCCGCGACATGCCCGCGGCGAAGGCCAACGCGGCCACCGCGGCCGAGCTCGTGAGGTGGCTCTGGGCCCTCGGCATGATGTGCCGGGAGGGCGCGGAATAGACATAGCCCCCGTCCCGACGAGCCGGGCGGCCTTCGGGGATACCCCCTATTTCGCTGTGCGCGCGGAGCCCTCCGCATGCGCCTCGACAGACTTGGGGAACCCCGCCGAAGGAATGGAGTGCGGGCCGACAGAACGGTATCCGCGGATATGAGACTGAGCCGAAGGCGTCGACGACATGCCGGGGCGGACCGGGACGGGTTAACGGCAGGCCCCGCCGACCGATTGCAAGCGGTCGGCGGGGCCATTGTGGCTCTTGACAGCGGATTGGGTCATATGAGCGAAAGCCCGCCAGAGCGAGCAAGGTGCCTTGAAACGAGGCGGCATTGACCTTCTGGTCATGCCGCCGAAGTTGAAAGGCAGATTGCCGCCCTGGCGGGCTTGCAGCGTC
>NZ_JBBNLS010000035.1:0-1994 GCF_040092305.1 Collinsella sp. CLA-ER-H6 | reverse complement strand
GCATGCTCGGCATGATCGCCTTCTGGCTGTACTACTGGCTGCTGTCCAAGAAGATCAACCCCATGGTGCTGATCGTGGCCACCATGGTCGTGGGCATCATCGGCGCGTTCTTCGGCGTGCTGGCGTAGGTTCCTGCGTTTTATTCTGCCCCCAAGGGAAACGGCGACCCGTTGCGGTCGCCGTTTTTTATTACCGAAAGTTAGCTGGAGGTGCTTCGTGATTCGATCTGACAATCCACCCGATAATGGCGTGAGCGGGGCGATGTATCTATTTGGCACGGCGCTCTTGTGGAGTTTTATCGGCATCCTCGTTCGCGCCAATTCGCAGTCAGCTCTTTTGATCGGTGCCGTTACGGCAATATTTATGGCGCTCTTTATCCTGCTCGTCGGTAGGCCCGTCCTCCGCGTCAGCCGTCTTATTGTCCTTGTGGCCGTCTGCAACTTCGTGACGGGCACCACGTTTAACTTTGCCAACCAGCTCACGACGGTCGGCAACGCGATCGTTCTGCAGTACACCTCGATGATTTTTGTTATCGTGTATCAGTCGCTCGCAACTCGCACGTTGCCCTCGCCTGCGAAGATTGCCTCCGTGTTGGTTGCTTTTACGGGTATGGGACTTTTCTTTTTAGGCGATTTGAGCGTCGAGGGCATGCTCGGCAACCTGCTTGCCGTCATTTCGGGAGCCACCTTTGGGCTGTGTTTCTTTTTAAACTCTCGCCCCGATGCGTCGCCCATGGTGTCCTCGCTCATCTCCTGCGGCATCTCGATACTGCCGATCGTCTATTTTGCCGGCGACCTAGGCTCCGTAAAACCCTTTGAGTGGGGGCTTATGCTGGTGCATGGCCTTTTTTGCAGCGGCCTTGCGAGTGTGCTGTATGCCAAGGGGATTGCGCGCACTAACGCGTTTGCGGCCAACTTGGTTTGCATGAGCGAGGTCGTGCTCGCTCCCTGCTGGTCGGCGCTCCTCTTTGGCGAGGTCTTTCGCTGGAACGAGTTTTTGGGCGCGGCGATAATCGTTTTGGTGATTGTAGGCAACTTGGCATACGATGCCTTTGGCGATGGCTTTCTGGTGGCGCTTGTCCGCCATCGAAACAAAGAGCGCGCCTGATGGGATGCGTCTGTCGTTTACGGTAAAAAACACCCCGCTGAGCGAGTGGTATTAAATAGTAAGAACCTGCATATCTATAATTGGTATCAAATCATTTGTGCCTGGCATAGGTGTTAACAGCACACCAGGTACGCTTCGGGCCGTGTGGTCGAGTTTCCGGATTGATATCAACAGCGCGCGCGACGGTGACCGGCTATGACTCGAGATTTCCTATTTTGGAGGAACCATGCTTACCCAAGCAATCCTCGTCGGCTTAGTCGGAGCGTTTGGAGGCCTCGACTACCAGCTCGGCACCCTCTACGCGTTCCGCCCCATCGTCCTGTGCCCGCTCGTGGGCCTGGTGCTGGGGGACCTGCAGACTGGTCTTGCCGTCGGCGCCAGCCTGGAGCTGCTGTTCATGGGTTCGGTTTCCATCGGCGCCTACGTGCCGCCTAACGAAACCATCGGCGGCGTGCTCGCCTGCGCGTTTGCCATTCAGCTCGGTCAGGGTACCGAGACGGCCATCGCGCTCGCCATGCCCATCGCTGTCCTTTCGCTGACGATCGGCAACATTACTAGTGCCTTGTTCACCGTGTTTGTCGATATGGCAGACAGGTTCGCCCTCAAGGGAAACCTTAAAGGCATTTACGCCGTTCATTGGGGCATGGGTCTTTGGGGCTGCCTTGAGTATTTCCTGCTGTGCGGCGGCGCCTTCTATCTGGGCTCCGATGCCATCCAGGGCCTGCTCGACTTCGTCCCGTCCTTCATCATTGATGGTTGCGGCGTTGCCGCCAACATCTTGCCGGCCATGGGCTTCGCCATGCTCGGCCGCCTGGTGCTCACCAAGCAGCTCGTGCCCTTCTACTTCCTGGGCTTCCTGCTGTGCTCCTACGCCAACGTGCCCGTCC
>NZ_JBBNLS010000034.1:0-2077 GCF_040092305.1 Collinsella sp. CLA-ER-H6 | reverse complement strand
CGAGCTCGTCGGGCGGCAGGTTGAGGAGCTCGTCGCCGGGACGGTGCAGGCAGACCTTCCTGAGCTTGCCGATCTCGGAAGGCACGTGCAGACCTTTCGTCATGGCCTCCTACCTTTCTTTCGGGCCCTTGTCAGGGCCGATTCGTTAGCGCCCCTCCGTGTGAGGCGTTATTGCTGACGACATATTTATATCCAAAATCAGCTCATACTTCCACCTTGCCCACGAACGGTTTTTTATAGGGGGTGAACGGCATACACATATACTTCACGCATGGCACACTTCATCTTAATAAAGCCTATTTACGTGCTTAAACGCGTTTTCAATCCTGAAATCAAATGGAACTAAACTTTGCTAAACTATCCTTAAATTGCATATTTACAATAAAGCTATGAATAGAAGTAGCGGTTCATACCGTGTCTCAACCATTTTCAATTTTATTCAGAAAAAAGTTTGTTCTATTCATTTCTGGTAAATAAATTACCGTTTACCAAACGCTTGATACCGTTCACCGGAAACTCAGTATAAGGCCCAGCGGATACCGACTCGCTTTACGGCTCCATTTGTAACAACTTGACTTCTCGGTATAGAAAAATGGACCCGCTTCCCCTAGGGAAACGGGTCCATTTTCGATTATCTTCGGCCAATTTAGATAAGGCCTTCGAAGATCACCGGAATCCTAGCGATCAAACTCCGCCAGCGCCTCGCCCAAAAGCCTCAGGCCCTCACGCAGAACGTCCTCGCTCGCGCAGTAGCCCAGGCGTGCGCCACAGGGAAGCTCAAAGCGGCTGCCGGGTACCAGCAGCACTCCCCTCTCGGACAGCAGGCGCTTGCAGAACTCCTCGTCGTCCTCGGGAATATCCAGCTGGATAAACGAGGTAGACACGCCCTGCGGGGCCGTCCAGGAAACGCGATGCTGCGTATCGATCCAAGCCTGCGCGATATCGCGGTTGCCAAACACGATCTTGCGATTGCGCTCGAGGATCTTGTCCTTGTGCTCAAGCACATAGGTCGCCAGGGCATCGTTGAACACGCCGCCGCAGATCATGGTGTAATCGCGATAGGTACGGATGCGGTTGGACACCTCTTCGTCTGCCACGACCCAGCCCACGCGGGCCGCAGGCGTCGAATAGGTCTTCGACAACGAGTTGGTGACAACGGCCCTCTCGTACACGTCGACCATCGACATAAAGGACTCAGTGTTTTCGAGCGGCAGATACACCTCGTCGCACAGCACGTAGGCGCCCACCGAACGGGCGATCTCGGCAATCTGGCCGAGCATATCGGCATCGAGTACCGTACCGATGGGGTTCGATGCGTTGTTGATGCAGATGAGCTTGGTGTTGGGGCGCACCAAGCGCTTGAGTTCCTCGATATCGGGCTTCCAGCCGAGCTCCTCGCGAAGCTCCCAATACTCGACCTCGGCGCCCAGCGTGCGCGGAATCTCGTAGAGCGGCGCGTAGGTGGGCCACTCGGCGATAACATCGTCGCCGGGCTCGACCACAGCCATGATGGCGTTGAGGTTAGCGCCCGTGCAGCCATTGGTCTGCAGAATGTGATCGGGATTGACCTCCCGACGATACAGCTTGGCAACCTCGGCCTTAAACTCCGGCGAGCCCTCGATCCAGCCGTAGTTCATCTTCTCGCGGTCCAGGCGCTCGTAGAACGTGGCGCCGTCCTGTTCATCGAGCGCGCGCAGCTCGCCCATGGTGAGCGACGAGATCGTCGACTGGGCGATGTCCCACGTGGCACTTTTCTCCCAAACGTTGAGCCATTCCTCAACGCCAATCGTCTTGATGTCCATGGCCAAGCTCCTTACAAAAGCAGTCATCCAATCGTGTTGACGTTCCTCATACAAGATTGGGGCGGTGCGAAAACCCGCACCGCCCCAATGGGAGACATCTAATGGCAGCTAGATGTATGTATTATGACCTGTACGGGTCCTTGAAGACCTTAGAGGTCCTCGCGCCAGAAGGGCATGCTCATGCAGCGCGGGCCGCCGCGGCCGCGGGAGAGCTCGGCGGAGGGCACGACGAGAAGGTCCAGGCCCTCCTTGTACAGCACGTCGTTGGTGACGGT
>NZ_JBBNLS010000033.1:0-2184 GCF_040092305.1 Collinsella sp. CLA-ER-H6 | reverse complement strand
CCATCGCGCCGAGAGTACTGCGGGGTCAGCCCGTGGGAGGCCAGGGCGCCGCTGACCGGTGGACGGCACCGAACCGTACGCTTGAACTGAGAAGGGGGAGGCCTCGCGGCCTCCCCCTTTTTGCGTTAAAGGCGGCATTCACTAAGCAATTAAATCACTTCAATCATCCACCGGTGAATATAAACGTTCACCGTTCTGTGGTCGGTTCTCTGTTCTCAATGGACTAATATTTGCTTTAGCGCCCTGATGCGCTTGTCCTGTTTTACACGGGTCGTTTTATTGATTGTGACGGAAGGACTCATATGGCAGATGTTCATGAGCTGCTTGATACTTGGATTGCCAATGTCAAGGACGAGGAGCTCCTCGCTGAGCTCAACACGATGAAGGAGCAGAGTGACGAAGACGCCATCACCGATGCTTTCTTCCAAGATCTCGCCTTCGGTACCGCCGGTCTTCGCGGCACTATCGGTGCAGGCACTAACCGTATGAATATCTATACGGTCGGTCGTGCGACCCAGGGTTTTGCTGACTATCTCAATGCGACCTTCAATCATCCGACGGTTGCCATCGCTCGCGATAGCCGCAATAAGGGTGAACTGTTCGTTAAGACGACGGCTGCCATTCTTGCGGCAAACGGCGTGACTGCTCTCGTGTATCCTAAGATTTCCCCCGTGCCGACGCTTTCCTGGGCCGTCCGTGACCTTAAGTGCTCCGGTGGCATTTGCATGACCGCTAGTCATAATCCGGCGCCTTATAACGGCTATAAGGCCTATGGCCCCGACGGCTGCCAGATCACCAGTGAGGCCGCCGATGCAATTTCAAGGGCTATCGCCGAGACCGATACGTTTACCGGCGTGAAGTCCATGGTCTTTGATGAGGCTCTTGAGCAGGGTCTGGTTAAATGGATCGATGACTCGTGCCTCGAGCGTTATTATGACGCCGTTCTCGCCCGCGGTGTGACCAACCTTTCTGCCGAGGAGATCGCTGGCGCACCGCTTAAGCTCGTCTATACTCCGCTCAACGGCACCGGCCTCATTCCCGTCACGACGGTGCTCGAGCGCGCTGGCATCACCGATGTCACGGTTGTTCCCGAGCAGAAGGAGCCTAACGGCGATTTCCCGACCTGCCCGTATCCTAACCCCGAGATCCGTCAGGCCATGCAGAAGGGCATCGATCTCTGCGAGCAGGTTCACCCTGATCTGCTGCTTGCAACCGATCCCGACGCCGACCGTGTTGGCGTTGCCGTCAAGAATGGTGATGACTACCTGCTGCTGACCGGTAACGAGATGGGCGTCCTGCTGCTCGACTATATTTGCAAGACCCGTGCCGCCCGTGGCGAGGACCTCACTAAGAAGGTTGCCGTTACTACTATCGTTTCTTCCGCCATGGTTGACGCTCTGGCCGAGGAGTATGGCTTTGAGCTCCGCCGCTGCCTGACGGGCTTCAAGTACATCGGCGACATCATTACCTCGCTTTCCGATGCTGGCGAGGTCGACCGCTTTATCTTCGGTTTCGAGGAGAGCTACGGCTATCTGGCCGGCGACCACGTGCGCGATAAGGACGCGGTGAGCACTTCGCTTCTGATTTGCCAGATGGCGCAGTATTACAAGCTGCAGGGTAAGAACCTTGCCGACGCGATGCACGAGCTGTACGAGAAGTATGGCTACTATCACAATAAGACGATTTCGCTGAGCTATCCGGGTGCTGAGGGTGCGGCAAAGATGGCCGGCATCATGGCCGGTCTGCGCGAGAACCCGCCCGCGGAGCTCGCCGGTTCCAAGATTGAGGCCGTCGTTGATTACAACACCTGCGTGAACGGCCTGCCGAAGGCTAACGTCATTGAGTTCGATCTTGAGGGCGGCAACAAGGGTATTGTTCGTCCTTCCGGCACCGAGCCCAAGATTAAGCTGTACATCTTCGCTAAGGGCGCGGATGCCGCCGAGGCTGATGCCGCACTTGACGCGATTGAGGAGTCTGGTCGCAAGTTGTTGGCCTAAGGCTTTGAAAGCCTATTTCTACAGTTAGACGGAGGAGGGGATCTCGGAAACGAGGTCCCCTCTTTGGTTCAAGACTTTAGTCCGCTGGCCGCGCAGCGGCCAGCTTTAAACCACCCGCTACGCGGGTGGAGACAAACGGCTTTACAAAGCCACCCCTCCGACCGATATTGACGATTGTTCAGGCCGT
>NZ_JBBNLS010000032.1:0-2415 GCF_040092305.1 Collinsella sp. CLA-ER-H6 | reverse complement strand
AACATCATCGTCACGGGCGGCTGCGGCTTCATCGGCAGCAACTTCGTGCACTACGTCGTGAACAACCACCCGGGCGTCCACGTCACCGTCCTGGACAAGCTGACCTACGCCGGCAACCCCGAGAACATCGCCGGGCTCCCCGCTGACCGCGTGGAGCTCGTCGTGGGCGACATCTGCGACACCGCGCTGCTGGACCGCATCGTCCCGGGCCACGACGCGATCGTGCACTACGCCGCCGAGAGCCACAACGACAACTCCATCGCCGACCCCGAGCCCTTCCTTCGCACCAACGTGGAGGGCACCTTCTGCCTGCTGGAGGCCGTGAGGAAATACGGCGTCCGCTACCACCACGTCTCCACCGACGAGGTCTACGGCGACCTGGCGCTCGACGACCCGGCGAAGTTCACCGAGGAGACGCCGTACCACCCGAGCAGCCCGTACTCGAGCACCAAGGCGAGCTCCGACATGCTCGTGCGCGCCTGGACCCGCACCTACGGGCTTCGCACCACGATCTCCAACTGCTCCAACAACTACGGCCCCTACCAGCACGTGGAGAAGTTCATCCCCAGGCAGATCACCAACATCGTCGACGGCGTCCGCCCCAAGCTCTACGGCCGCGGCGAGAACGTCCGCGACTGGATCCACACCGAGGACCACTCCAGCGCCGTCTGGGACATCCTCACGAAGGGCCGCATGGGGGAGACCTACCTCATCGGAGCCGACGGCGAGAAGAACAACATCACCGTGCTCCGCATGATCCTCGAGGCGATGGGAAAGGACCCCGAGGACTTCGACTGGGTCGCCGACCGCCCCGGCCACGACCGCCGCTACGCCATCGACAGCACGAAGCTCCAGCGCGAGCTCGGCTGGAGGCCTGCCCACACCGACTTCGCCGAGGGGCTCAAGCAGACGATCGACTGGTACGTGGCCAACGAGTCCTGGTGGCGCCCGGCCAAGGAGGCCACCGAGGCCCGCTACAGGGCGCAGGGCCAGTAGGAGGGGAGAGATAAATGGCAGACATCGCATTCGAGAAGGACCTCTCCGTCGCCGAGACCGGCATCGGGGGCCTCAGAGTCGTCGACCTCGCCGTCCACGGCGACTCGCGCGGCTGGTTCAAGGAGAACTGGCAGCGCGCCAAGATGACCGCCCTGGGCATCCCGGACCTCAGGGTCGTCCAGAACAACATCTCCTACAACGACAGCCGCGGCGTCACCCGCGGCATCCACGCCGAGCCCTGGGACAAGTTCATCTCCGTGGCCCGCGGCTCGGTCTTCGGCGCCTGGGTCGACCTGCGCGAGGGCAGCGAGACCTTCGGCAAGGTGTTCACGACCGTTCTGGACCCCTCCAAGGCCATCTACGTCCCGCGCGGCGTGGGCAACTCCTTCCAGGCCCTGGAGGACGGCACCGCCTACACCTACCTGGTGGACGCCCACTGGTCGCTGGAGCTGAAGAGGACCTACACGTTCGTGAACCTCGCCGACCCGGAGCTCGCCATCGAGTGGCCGATCCCGCTCGATGAGGCCACCGTCTCCGAGGCGGACCTCAACCACCCGATGCTCAGGGACGTCGTCCCAATGGCGCCGAAGCGCACCCTCGTCACCGGCTGCAACGGCCAGCTGGGACATGCGGTGCGCGCGCTGGCGGAGGAGCGCGGGGTCGCGAAGGACTTCGACTTCTGCGACATCGACACCTTCGACATGTCCGACCCGGACGCCTACGCGCAGTACGACTGGTCGCTCTACGGCACCGTCATCAACTGCGGCGCCTACACGGCCGTGGACAGGGCCGAGACCCCCGAGGGCCGCGCGGCCGCCTGGAAGGCCAACGCCACCGGCCCGGCGCTGCTCGCCCGCACCTGCGCCGAGCACGGCATCACGCTCGTCCACGTGTCCTCCGACTACGTCTTCGACGGCGCCGCCGAGGTGCACGACGAGGAGGAGCCCCTCTCCCCGCTTTCCGTCTACGGCCAGACCAAGGCGGCCGGCGACATCGCCGTTGCCGGGTGCCCGCGCCACTACATCATGCGCAGCTCCTGGGTCATCGGCGAGGGGCACAACTTCGTCAAGACCATGATGGCGCTCTCCGACCGCGTCGCCGACCCGGAGGACAAGTTGGAGCAGGTCACCGTCGTGGACGACCAGCTGGGACGCCTGACCTTCACGCGCGACATGGCCGGGGCCATCTTCCACGTGCTGGGGACGCACGCCCCCTACGGCACCTACGACTGCACCGGCTCGGGTGCGGTCAGGTCCTGGGCGGACATCGCCCGCGCCGTCTTCGAGACCGCCAACGGCAACGGCGACAGGGTCGTGCCGGTATCGACTGCCGACTACTACGCGAGCGCCGCCGGCCCCGTCGCCCCGCGCCCGGTCCACTCCGCGCTCGACCTTTCCAGGCTCGAAGCCGTGGGCTTCC
>NZ_JBBNLS010000031.1:0-3084 GCF_040092305.1 Collinsella sp. CLA-ER-H6 | reverse complement strand
GGGGAGGACAACCCGGGGAACTGAAACATCTAAGTACCCGGAGGAGAGGAAATCAATCTCGAGACTCCCCGAGTAGCGGCGAGCGAAAGGGGACCGATGGCCAAACCGTCGAGCGGGCATACCCGGCAGGGGTTCCGCCGACGGGGTTGCAGGGCCGCGCATCCGGGGGCTGCCGCCCCCGGGCGCAGGTCCGGCTGGGGAGCGGAACGGCATGGGAGGGCCGGCCGCAGCGGGTGACAGCCCCGTACGCGAACCCAGACCGGACGGCGCGACGCGGTCCCTGAGTAGGGCCGGGCACGTGAAACCCGGTCCGAACCTGGGTGGACCACCATCCAAGCCTGAGTACTACCCTGTGACCGATAGCGCACCAGTACCGTGAGGGAAAGGTGAAAAGCACCCCGGGAGGGGAGTGAAACAGTACCTGAAACCGTGCGCCCACGAGCAGTCGGAGCAACTTTCAGTTGTGACGGCGTGCCTTTTGTAGAATGAGCCAGCGAGTCGCTGGCGCGGGGCGAGGTTAACCGAAAGGGAGCCGGAGCGAAAGCGAGCCTTAACAGGGCGACTTGAGTCCCGCGCCGCGGACGCGAAGCCGGGTGAGCTATCCGTGGGCAGGCTGAAGCGGGGGTAAGACCCCGTGGAGGGCCGAACGCACGTCGGTTGAAAACGGCGGCGATGACCTGCGGATAGGGGTGAAAGGCCAATCAAACCCGGAGATATCTCGTTCTCCCCGAAATAGCTTTAGGGCTAGCGTCGCGCGTTCACCGCCGGAGGTAGAGCACCGGATGGACGAGGGGGCTTCGCCGCCTACCGAATCCAACCGAACTCCGAATGCCGGCGGCCCAGAGCGCGGCAGTCAGAGCATGTGGGCTAAGCTGTGTGCTCGAGAGGGAAACAGCCCGGACCGCCCGCTAAGGTCCCCAAGTTCCAGCCGAGTGGCAAAGGATGTGCGTCCGCCCAGACAACCAGGATGTTGGCTTAGAAGCAGCCATCCATTCAAAGAGTGCGTAACAGCTCACTGGTCGAGTGGACATGCGCCGACAATACACGGGGCTAAGCTGGACACCGAAGCGGCGGGATTTTATTTCATTAGAATCGGTAGGGGAGCTTCCCATGGGCGGAGAAGCCGGAGGGCGACCGACGGTGGAGCGCATGGGAGTGAGAATGCTGGCATGAGTAGCGAGAGACGAGAGAGTAACTCGTCCGCCGTGAACCCGAGGTTTCCTGGGCAAGGCTAATCCTCCCAGGGTCAGTCGGGGGCTAAGGCGAGGCCGGTAGGCGTAGCCGACGCGCAGCAGGCAGACATTCCTGCACCGCGCACGCGGCGCTACGACCGACGGGGCGACGGATGGGGGTGGCTCGGCGGGGTTCTGGACGTCCCCGTGATGGAGCGCGGCCCGCGGACCAGGGAAATCCGGTCCGCACACAGGGCGAGGCTCCGGACGAAGCACTTAAGCGAAGCGAGTGAGCCCGAGGTCCCTAGAAAAACCCCTAGGCAGGCGCGTGCGCGCCCGTACCGCAAACCGACACAGGTGGGTGGGTAGAACATACCGAGGCGATCGGGTCAACCATGGTCAAGGAACTCGGCACAATGGCCCCGTAACTTCGGGAGAAGGGGTGCCCGCGCGTACGTGAACCGGCTCGCCCGGGGAGCGGAGGCGGGCCGCAGTGGAGAGGCCCAAGCGACTGTTTACCAAAAACACAGGACTCTGCAGAAGCCGCAAGGCGACGTATAGGGTCTGACGCCTGCCCGGTGCCGGAAGGTCACGCGGAGGAGTTAGCCGATTCGGCGAAGCCCCGAAGCCAAGCCCCGGTAAACGGCGGCCGTAACTATAACGGTCCTAAGGTAGCGAAATTCCTTGTCGGGTAAGTTCCGACCTGCACGAAAGGCGCAACGACTTGGGCGCTGTCTCGACCATGGACCCGGTGAAATTGCACTGGTCGTGAAGATGCGACTTACCCGCGGAAGGACGGAAAGACCCCGTGAACCTTCACTGCAGCTTGGCATTGGCCGCTGGTCCCGCGTGTAGAGGATAGGCAGGAGGCATCGATCCGGAGGCGCCAGCCCCCGGGGAGCCGCCCTTGGAATACTGCCCTCGCGCGACCGGCGTCCTAACCCGAGGCCGTCAACCGGCTCGGGGACCGTGCCAGGCGGGCAGTTTGACTGGGGCGGTCGCCTCCTAAAGGGTAACGGAGGCGCGCGAAGGTCCGCTCGGGACGGTCGGCAACCGTCCTTTTGAATGCAAGAGTACAAGCGGGCTTGACTGCGAGGCCCACAAGCCGAGCAGGTGCGAAAGCAGGCTCTAGTGATCCGGCGGCCCCGAGTGGGTGGGCCGTCGCTCAACGGATAAAAGGTACTCCGGGGATAACAGGCTGATCTTGCCCAAGAGTCCACATCGACGGCAAGGTTTGGCACCTCGATGTCGGCTCATCGCATCCTGGGGCTGGAGCAGGTCCCAAGGGTACGGCTGTTCGCCGTTTAAAGCGGTACGCGAGCTGGGTTCAGAACGTCGTGAGACAGTTCGGTCCCTATCCTCCGTGGGCGCAGGAGAATCGATGGAGGCTGCCCCCAGTACGAGAGGACCGGGGTGGACGCACCTCCGGTGAACCGGTTGTCGACCAACGGCACGGCCGGGTAGCCGCGTGCGGCGCGGATAACCGCTGAAGGCATCTAAGCGGGAAGCCGTTCCAGGGATTAGTTCTCCTTCCGGTAAGGGCCCAGGTAGACTACCTGGTCGATAGACGGCAGGTGCAAGGACGGCGACGTCCTCAGCCGAGCCGCACTAATCGCCCGAGCTCTTCCGGAACCGCACCTCGCGGCCCGCGGGACCCAGCGCTCACGCGCGGTCCGGGCACGAGGATGCCCCCGAGTCAGACCTTTCCTATACGCCATGCGGCCCCCAGGGCACGTGTAGAGTGAGACCCAGGACACCGTAACGGTGGGCGCCGCCCACCGGTCAGCGGCCAGAGCATGGGGGGCACGCCCGGTCCCGTTCCGAACCCGGAAGCTAAGCCCCATCGCGCCGAGAGTACTGCGGGGTCAGCCCGTGGGAGGCCAGGGCGCCGCTGACCGGTGGACGGCACCGA
>NZ_JBBNLS010000030.1:0-4935 GCF_040092305.1 Collinsella sp. CLA-ER-H6 | reverse complement strand
CTCCCAACCTCGTTGCGGCGCGGCTGCGCCTATGGCACTTCAACATCATTGTCGCAGCCCCGACCCGCGGTCACGAGCGGGGGCTCCTATCTTTTTAGTGCCCTCGGATTGGGTCATAGTGTCTGTCGGTGCCAAAACATCGGCGTAACACTTGGCACATGGGTAGTCATTGGGGATGTTCTTAAACGACTGGTCAAAGGGGACACTCTTGATGCACTTGGCACTTGGGGACGTTCCTTTTGTGCCGGCAGTTTGGGACACTCCTTGCGTTAAGAGGCTGGCGTGCGTCAACCTATTCTCGTTGCAGTAAAAAAATCGCCCCGTTCTTGGTTGAGGACGGGGCGATTCGTCTTTTGGACTTGTGCAGCCAGGCTTATGCAAAGCGGGCGACGAGCTCCTGGAGCACGTCGGTCATCTTGACGAGCGAACTGACCGGGACGAACTCGTTGACGCCGTGGTAGCAATAGCCGCCGGTGGAAAGGTTGGGGCAGGGCAGACCGCGGAACGACAGCTGAGCGCCGTCGGTGCCGCCACGAATTGGCAGCACCTGGGGCTCAACGCCGCAGGCAAGGTAGGCTTCCTTGGCAACATCAATAAGCTCGGGATAGTCACGAACGATCTCGGCCATATTTCGATACTGCTGCTTAATCTCGACCGTCACGTGCTTCTCACCCAGACGCTGGTTGAGCATCGAGGCGGCGGCATCAATAAGGTCGAGTTTCTGCTGGAACTTGGCGGCGTCATGGTCGCGGACGATATAGCGCGCTGTGGCGTGATCGACGGTCGCAGATACACCCTCAAGGTGATAAAAGCCCTCGTAGCCTTCCGTATACTCCGGGCGCTGCACGTAGGGGAGCAACGCGTTGAAGTCGCAGAACAGATTGCCTGCGTTGACCATACGGCCCTTGGCGTCGCCCGGGTGGATGGACTGGCCCTCAAAGCGGACGGTCGCCTCGGCGGCGTTAAAACACTCCCACTCCAGCTCGCCGATGGGGCCGCCGTCGACCGTGTAGGCGTACTTGCAGCCAAAGGTATCGATATCCAACAGCTCGGCTCCGTGGCCGATCTCCTCGTCAGGGCAGAAGCAAATGCCGAGTGCGGGATGGGGCAGAGAAGGGTCCTGAGCGATACGCGCGACAAGCGACATGATCTCGGCGACGCCTGCCTTGTCGTCCGCGCCCAGCAGCGTGGTGCCATCGCTGCAGACCAGGTCCTCACCCGCGAGGTCATTCAGGGCGGGAAGCTTGGCGGTACTCATGGCAACGGGCTTACCGTCAACCGTGCCGCAGACCAGGTCGCCGCCTTCGTAGTGTACGATGTGCGGCTTCACGCCGGCGCCCGGTGCAACTTCGGTGGTGTCGAGATGGGCGATCAGGCCCAGGGCGGGCTTGTCCTCAGCGCCCGCACTTGCGGGGATATGCGCGCAGACATAGGCGTGCTCGGTCACGTGGGCATCTTCCGCACCAAGCTCGCGCAGCTCTTCAGCCAGCACGTTGGCAAGGTCAAACTGAACGGCGCTCGAGGGTACCTGGTCGCAGTTTGCATCCTCGGACTGCGTGTTGATCTGGACGTAGCGCAAAAAGCGCTCGAGGACATCGGGGCTCGTGGTGGTGTTTTCCATAAAGACCGCTCCAATCTTGGTCGTCGTGTGCAACAAGAACTCTAGCACGGTATGCCACGGCATACCACGACGCTTGGATGGGGTAGAATCAGCCATTGAATGCAGAAGGGACGGAAGATCATGGATACGACAAATAGCTCGCGCGAACTACATCTGACGGTGGCGAACGAAGACTACTTGGAGTGCATGGTTCGCATTGAAAGCGAAGAGGGGGAAACCAACGGCGTGCGATCGGTCGACATCGCGCAGCGCCTTGGCGTCTCCAAGGCATCGGTCAATAAAGCGGTTTCGGCGCTCAAGGCATCCGAGCTTGTCGAGCAATCGCACTACGGCAAGGTGATCCTGACCGATCGCGGCCGCGAGGTTGGCACGGCTATCTGGTACCGTCATCGCCTCATCCGCACGTTTTTGGTTCAGGAGCTCGGTGTCGAATTTGAGCGAGCCGATTCCGAGGCCTGCATGATGGAGCATGCGCTATCCGAGGACACGATGAGCCGCTGGCTCGCCTATCTCGAAAAGCAGGGAATCAGCGTCGAGGAATAGCGGGATATATATGGATACGAGTTATTACAACCGCTTTGGTGCCGAGGAACTTACGCGCCGCTTGTCGAGCGAGACCTTGTTGGCGCAGGGCCCCATGGGCAGTGTTCTGTTGAGTGAGTACGATGCCGCCGACATTCCACCGGCGTTTTGGAATCTGGCAGAGCCGCAGACCGTTTCTCGTATCCATCGCTTGTATGTCGCCGCCGGCGCGCAGGTGCTCATTACCAACACCTTTCAGGCATCGAGCTATGCCCTCAAGCACGACCAGATTGCGCCGTCCGTGGCGGAGGTCAATCGCGGGGCCGTCGACGATGCCCGCCAGGCGCACCCTCAGCTGCTGCTAGGCTCGATGGGCCCGATCGGTATTGAGTGGTTTGCCGAGGACTCTGCCGAGTATCGTGAAATCAGAGGCATTGCGCGCGAACAGGCGCACGCCTTGCTCAACGCCGGCGTTGACGGTCTGCTGATCGAGACGGAGACGTCTATCCGTAATTTGCAGCCCATGCTTGCCGGCGCTCGAGATGCCGCCGACGGCATGCCTGTTCTGGTGAGTTTTGTCGTTGACGATAAAGGCGACCTGTTGGGCGATGGCCTCAACATCGAGGCAGCCGTTTTGTACGCCGAAAAACACGGCGCAAACTCGGTTGGTGTTAATTGCTGTTCGCTTGCGGCCGCGAACGCGGCGGTGCCCAGGATGGTTGCATCGGCGACTACTCCCGTCACGGTGCGTCCCAACGTAGGCGATCCGGTCCAGACTCAGGATGGCCCCGTATGGCACGAGAACCCCGAAGCTTTCGCGCGCGCATGCATCGAATGGAGACATGCCGGTGCCGCAATGGTGGGCAGTTGCTGTGGAACCACGGCAATCACTACGGCCGCGATGGCCGAGGCGCTCGATATATAAAGGGCAAAACCGCTCCATACGGGGCGGTTTTTTTTATTGCTTGTATGTCCTCGGCAGCATTTGCCCAAATGGTGAATGCTGGTGCCGGCAGGTTGCCGAGTGCATGTTGCGGGTATACCCCATGCGTACCATGATCCAAACACTGTGAGGTGTCTGCGCGTGTGCGCGATAATTCATTTTGGAACTGACGGTTGGCGCGCTCGCGTCGATGAGGACTTCACTGCCGATAACGTTGCCCGTATCGCCGATGCCGTCGGCGAGTTGTGGCAAAAGACCAATCCGGGCAAAACGGTATATATAGGGTTCGACACCCGGCCCCTGGCGCGCGAGTTCGCTGAGCTTGCGGCGGGCGCGCTAGCAGCGCACGGGCTAGACGCCGTGCTCGCTTCGCGGCCTGTCCCGACTCCTGCCCTTACGTGGGCGGCGGCTTATGACGGTGAAGCGTGCGGCGCGCTCATGGTGACGGGGTCCCATCATCCGCAGGGTTATCTGTGCCTCAAGATTCGCATGGGTGACGGCTCGACCGCCAACCAGGATGTCATCGAAGAGCTTGAAGAGACTATGGCTCCCGAGCCAATGGGGATCGAGGGGCAATATCGCACCGCAGATATCATTCCTGACTATATGCAGGCGGTGGCATCGTTTGTCGATGCCGAAGCCATCCGCGCCGCGCACTTGCGCGTGGTTGTCGATCCCATGGGCGGCGCAGCCCAGGGCTATCTAGCCGACTTGCTGCGCGAGCTTGGCGTTGAGGTGCACGAGATTCACGCCGGGCAGGCGTCTGATCAAGAAGATATCTGCCCCGACCCCGTTGAGCCTTGGGTGGACACTTGCGAGCGCACGGTTATCGAGGACGGAGCTTGCGCTGGCCTGGTGACCGACGGCGACGCCGACCGTATCGGCGCGGTTGACGAGCGCGGCAGATATATACATCCGCATCAGATCATGGCGCTCGTTTTGGGCGACTTGGTTCAATTTCGTAATTTGGAGGGGCGCGTCGTCGTCAATCTTTCATGCTCGACGCTCGTGCGTCGCATTGCCGAGACGCTTGGCTGCCGCGTGACCGTCAAACCAGTCGGTTTCAAATATATAGCGGCGGAGATGAAGAAGGACGGCGTCCTCATGGGCGGCGAAGAAGCCGGTGGTATCGGCATCGCCGCGCATATGCCCGAGCGCGATGGAATCCTCGCCTGTCTGATTCTGTGTGAGCTTATGGCAAAGACGGACGCGCCTTTGGGCGTTCTGGTCGACCAACTCGAGGACAGTTTTGGTAAGACGAGTTACGGTCGACGCGATTTGCGCCTTGAGGCCGAAGATGCCGAAACGTTACGAACCCTGCTGCCGGGCGTAAACCCCAAGTCGATTTGTGGCAAGGTGCCGCAAAACGTTAGTCATATGGATGGCTTGCGTTTGGCATTCGAGGATGACACGTGGCTGCTGGTCCGTCCTAGCGGGACCGAACCGGTGGTGCGCGTCTACGCCGAGGGGTTCTCGGTGGAAGAACGTGACGAGTTGCTCGATGCTGGCTGTGCTTTAGCTAGGGGAACGTATCCGCTTTAACCATGAGACTGCCTTATATAAAGAGATGCTCGGCGAGCGGTAGGTAACGGCTGGCAAACGTTAGTCGGATTCCAAGATGTGTAGGAAATGTGTACGCCCAGATTCCCGCCCGCGGGGCCCCTCCGGTCTGGCAATATATCTCCTTGCCGCGCGGCCCGGTGGAACCGGGAACCAGCGCGGGCGTGCACCTTGAGAACCGGATACTGCGAGGATGGACACACCAGTTGTGTCGCATCCGGGCAGACATCGAACCATTTGAAATGGTCTAACTTGGATTTGTTTTTCGCAAGGCCGCCGAGAGGCGGCC
>NZ_JBBNLS010000002.1:0-171762 GCF_040092305.1 Collinsella sp. CLA-ER-H6 | reverse complement strand
AGGTTCTCCACGTGTTACTCAGCCGTTCGCCACTCGCTTCTATCCGAAGATAGGTGCCGTTCGACTTGCATGTGTTAGGCGCGCCGCCAGCGTTCATCCTGAGCCAGGATCGAACTCTCCGTCCAAATATGTTGGGCTTCGAGCCCGTCCGGTCCTCACAACTATTAGCTGATCGGTTCCGTTCGATTCATATGGTTCTAGTATAGGAAAAGGAATTTCTCGGGGCCGCCTCTCGGCGGCCTTGCGAAAAACAAATCCAAGTTAGACCATTTCAAATGGTTCGATGTCTGCCCGGATGCGACACAACTGGTGTGTCCATCCTCGCAGTATCCGGTTCTCAAGGTGCACGCTTTGCGGTCCATCCGGTCCGACCGGGCCGCGCGGCAAGGAGATATATTGCCAGACCGGAGGGGCCCCGCGGGCGGGAATCGCGCACTCCATATTTTGTTCACAAATGAATAGAACCCTCAGTTGCTTCGCTGAGGCCGTATTCGAAGCAGCAGCTTCTGATATTGGCGATGACCAGCTGTTTTATGAGTATTGAGACATCGGTCATCTCTGGAGCGCTACTTTACTCCAAAGGCATCAGCTATTTGTTTCCCATCGGTAAAAGGCGGGTTTTGTTCGCCAAGCGTTCTTATATATAGATAGATACGGGTTCGAACCCATGAAAGGGCGACAAAAAAAAGACAGCCAACCGAAGTTGACCGCTTTCTATTCTATGCTGGAGCATCCAGAGGGTGCTTCCGAACTCGTTTTCTCGCTGCCATTCATGCTTTCGAAGCATCTTTCGACCTTCGCAGTCTCATGTTTTGAGGATCTGCCGTGTTTATCACTGTTATCAATGAGTGTGTGGAAGTGATCCTCATACAGATTCATGCGATCCGCCAGAGAACTGAGAAGCATCTTTCTGCAGCCCTCGTTGTCTATCCTCGCATCTCTCAGGTCTTCCGGAAATTCACAAGCAGTCTTAGGGTCAATTTGTTTCTGCTTTCAGAGACTTGTTTGAGAGTTTTTAAAGACAGTTCAAAACAATAAGCGAGACACCATAAAGCAGGGCAAGATGTGCCGGATAGAAAATGTAGAAGAAATATTTCAGCTTCAGCCCTCGCTTGCCATTATAAAGATTGATAAGCAACAACGAAATTATCGCGGCAGCAACATCAGGATTAAAAATATTAGCTGTAGTGAACTCAAATCCGCCGCCAACTATATGGCATGACGAAAGGAGCACTGCGCATACTGCAGCAAAGAACATCTTGGCCTTGCTGTCGTGGAATAAATAGAATGCAGCCACAAGCAGAATGCCATACACGCCGCCATCTAGTTTAGTGTATTCAGCTGCCAGTGCTATCAAAACAATCAGAGCAAATTCTGCGATGTGCCTCTTCCATTTTGAAAGACTTTGTATCTTTTCCAGAATAATCAAAAAGACCAAGGAAAGCAGGAGCTCACACATAACATTTTGTTGCCGAAGGTCGAATAGTTGCCCGGTTTGAACGAAATCGTATATGGGCTCCGCAATGATTGCAAAGACAAGCATATTTCGCAGGTACTTCTTTATGTCATGAGTATGCAAAAATCCCTCAACTATCAAAAAGCAAAATAAGGGAAATGCAATTCTGCCAAGAACATGAAGCACATCCGAAGCCTCGCTTAGAATCGCCCACTGCTCGTCTGATATCTGATTGTACGATGCGTGAGTCATGATTCCATTGGTCAGGACGATCCTGCTTACATGATCGAGAACCATCGAAATGGCCGCTATTATCTTTAATGTGCTGCCGCTAATTCCGTATCTGTCTGTTTTCATTTCGTTTTCCTTTCTTTGGGTGGGCCGTCGGGGGTTCAGCCTGCTTCGCAGGCGGCCGCTGCGGCGCTTTCGCGCCTTGCGCGCTGCGCTGGCAAACGCTCACGCGTTTACTCAGCTCCGAGCCCCGACGGGTTCGAACCCGTGCACCGGCAACAAAAAAGCGACCAACCGGAGTTGATCGCTTTCTATTCCATGGTGGGCCGTCAGGGGTTCGAACCCTGGACCTTGGGATTAAAAGTCCCCTGCTCTGCCAGCTGAGCTAACGGCCCGCGGGTGGCATTGTACCACGGTCTGGGACTATTCCCAACTCCATTGGCCGTTCTGGAAAATCACAACTTCACGTCCATCAGGCGTAATGCCCGTAATATCGATGTCGTCCGTGCCGATCATAAAATCAACGTGCGTGCTCGAGACGTTAACACCATGCTCCAGGAGCTCCTCCTTGGACATGTCATACCCACCCTCGATACATTCGGGGAAACCGACACCTAGCGCGAGATGGCAGCTAGCGTTCTCGTCATAGAGCGTATCGTAGAACAGAACACCACTTTCGCGGATCGGCGTGTTCTTGGAAATGAGCGCGACCTCTCCCAGGTGAGCAGCGCCCTCGTCAGTATCGATGATACTTGCGAGCGTTGCCTTGCCCACGCGGGCGTCGTAGCCCACCACGCGGCCGCCCTCGAACTTAATCCAAAAATCGTCGACTTTATTGCCGTGGTGGATGAGCGGCATGGCCGAGTACACGATACCGTCGGCGCGCATGCGATCGGGCGAAGTGAAGACTTCCTCGGTGGGAATGTTGGGGAAGAAGGGGTGCCCATCGGGCGTCTTGCCCTTGCCGCCGGCCCACTCGTGACCCTTCGTCATGCCAATCGTCAGATCGGTTCCATTTGCCGCGGTGTAATGCAGGCGGTCGAAACGATTGTCGTTCAGGAAACGCAGGTTCTTTTCGAATGCGGCGTCATGGAGTTCCCAGTCGCTCTCTGGGTCCTGGCCATCGGCGCGAGCGGTGTGCAGAATCGCATTCCACAGCTTATAGATTGCAACCTCATCGGCGTCTCCCGGGAACACCTCGCGCGCCCAAGCCACGACCGGAGCGCCGGCGATGCACCACGGATTGATGTTGTAATCCAGTCCACGGCGGAAAACTTTGCACTGCGTGTTCTTTGCCTTAGAAGCTGCAGCGGGCTTAGCGGGATCGATGCCCTTAAGGGCGGCGGGGTCCGCACCCTCGATAAAGATAAAGCAGGCACCGTCCTGGGCCAGGGAATCCAGCTGCAGGCGCTTCCACTCGGGCGTCTGCTCAAAATAGCTTTTCTCGACATGCTCGTACGTGAGCCTCGTCACGGCATCATCGGCCCAGATGACCGTCACGTGGCCGGCGCCGGCAGCATAGGCCTCCGCGACCACCACGCGCGCAAACGGCGCGCACTCAACCGGAGACTGAACGACGACTTCCTGGCCGGGCTTAACGTTTACGCCCTTGCGGACAACCAGGCGCGCATAGTTTTTAATCTTGGGCTCCAGGGACTTCATACCCTCCAGGACCTCTTCGACCGTCAGGGCAGCTCGAATCATGTGCCACTCCATCTATCTATAGAACAGTAAAAAGGCGCGCCGCAAAAACGACGCGCCTTATATCTTAGCGATAAGTATGTATGCAAACGCTACTTCTTCTTGGAGTCCTTCTTGTCCTCCTCGGCAGCTGCGCGCTCGATAAGAGCGTTGAGCTTGTTCTCGGACATGCCCTCGGCCTGCGCGCGGTACATGTTGCGCAAGGGACGAATACGAGCGAAGTCGTAGATAAAGTCACCCAGGATGATGACATAGGACAAAACGATGCCGACCATCTGGACAGGGCTGGACACCATGCCAGCGGGAGCGAAGTACAGCGAGGCCCAAATTGCCACGACGAGCACCATGCCAATGGCGAGCACAATCCACCAGATGCGACGGCGCTTGGTGTAGTCCTCGTCCTGCTTGAGGAGGATATTCGACACCGTATAGATGCGGTCCTCCTTGGCGCGCTGCTTAGCCTTGCGGGCGCGCTTCTCCTCTTTAGAGAGGCCCTCGAGGTTCTCGCCCTTCTCGAGCTCTTTGCGGCGTGCCTTAGACGAAGCCGGCACGACGCGAACGGAGCTCGCTGCTTGGCGGGCGGGCTTAGCAGATGCGGCAGACTTGCGCGCAACCCCGGTAACTTCGTGGGATTGCGTGCGCTTGTTCGTGGCGCTACGGGTACTCACTTATGCGTTCTCCTTCATGCTTGTGAACTGGGAGCCCGTGATGATCTGGAAGGCCTCGCGATAGCGCTCGGACGTGCCATCGATGACCTCGGCGGGCAGGTGCGGGGTCTCCCCCGTCATATCCCAGTTGGCCTTGAGCCAATTGCGGACGAATTGCTTGTCGTAGCTAGGCTGGATCTTGCCCTCCTCGTAGCTGGCAGCAGGCCAGAAACGGCTGGAGTCGGGCGTGAGGCACTCGTCGATCAGCGTGACCTTGCCATCAATAACACCAAACTCGAACTTGGTGTCGGCAATGATGATGCCACGGGTCGCGGCGTACTCGGCAGCGGCCTTGTAGATCTTGAGGGAAAGGTCACGAATCTGCGTGGCGATGTCCTCGCCCACGATCTCGCAGCAACGCTCGAACGAGATGTTCTCGTCGTGGTCACCGATCTCGGCCTTCGTGGACGGCGTGAACAGCGGCTCAGGAAGCTTGGAAGCCTCGGTCAGGCCCTCAGGCAGCTGGATGCCGCAGACGGTGCCGTTCTCGTCGTAGGTCTTCTTGCCCGAACCGGTCAGATAGCCGCGGACGATGCACTCGATAGGAATCGTCTGGGCCTTCTTAACCAGCATGGCGCGGCCAGCGAGGTAGTCACGATACTCAGCAAACTCCTCGGGGAAATCCGCCGGGTCGATGGAAACGAGATGGTTGGGGACGATGTCGGCAAACTTATCGAACCAGAATGCCGAGATGCGATTGAGTACCTCTCCCTTAAACGGAATCTCGTCGGGAAGAATGAAGTCGAACGCAGAAATGCGGTCGGTGGCGACCATCAGCAGGTTTTCACCGGCATCGTAAATATCACGAACCTTGCCACGGGAATCCGGACGACGCTCCATCGTTGTCACGTGAGTCACTCCTTACCTAAATACGACAGAAATGCGGGTTCTTTCCCGCATGTTTTCGCAAACTCGGAGCGGCAGGGACGCGGCCCCTCCTTCACCGAATAGCGAAAAGCTAGTGCTCCATTGTAGTAGATGCCGCGTCTGCCGTGTGCTCGCGGGGCAGATGAATTGTAAAAGTCGTACCCTTTCCAAGCTCCGACTCCACGGATATGTAGCCATGGTGACGCTCGACGATCTGCTTGGTCACGGCGAGGCCAACGCCCAGGCCGCCAGCTTCGCGGGCGCGGCTGGCATCGGCGCGCCAAAACCGCCCGAAGATGCGCGACAAATCGTCCTTGGCAATACCGATGCCGGTATCAGAAACGGCAATGCTGACGTGCTTGCGGTCACTGAGCACCGACACCACGACCCAACCGCCCTCGGGGGTGTAGCGCATGGCGTTGCTCATGAGGTTGATAACACATTGCGTGATCATGTCGGGATCGGCCTCGACGACATCGTCGTGACCCTGGGTCTCGTCCGCAAAACGCAGGCGCAGATCGCGGTCGACAAACAGGCGCTCCTGGGCATTAACGATGGAACGCACGAAAGGAACCATGTCCACCGGCTCAAGGTTGAGCGGAGCCGTGCTGTTTTCCATGCGCGACAGGTCGAGCATCTGCTGCACCAGACGAGCCAGGCGACGCGTCTCGGAAGCAACGGTTTCCAAATGCTCATCGTCGGTGGGATACACGCCATCCTGCATGGCCTCGACCGTTGCGAGCATGGCCATAAGCGGCGTGCGAAGCTCGTGTGCAACGTCTGAGGTCAGGCGCTTCTCGTGTTTCATATCCTTCTCGAGCGAAGTGGCCATCTCATCGAAGGTCTCACCCAGCTGATCGATCTCGTCATCACCGCGCAGTCCCGTGCGAGCCGACAGGTCGCCGTCACGGATTTGCTTTGCGGTACTGGTGATGCGATGAATCGGCTTGGTGAGCATGCGCGACACGAGCGATCCGATAACGACCGAAATGCAGATTGCAACAACCGCGGCGAGGGCCATGGCGTTAAAGGTCTTCTCCCTAAACGCAGAGTCCGCCTTGGTGAGCAGAGCGTCGGAGCCGATGGCCCACAGCTTTACCTGTCCGACATGCTCGCCGGAAGACGTTACAATCTCGACGTTAGCAACGCTATCGGAGTCGGTTGGAGCAGACGAGACCGGGCTATGCGATGCCCTCTTGCCGCTCGTGTCGTCGGTCGTAGCCTGGTTTTCGCGTATATCGGCGGTGGCGCTTGCCGAGGGCCAGGAATCGTCATAAACGATCACGCCCTTTTTATTGACGACCTGCATGCCCAGATCGTCGGAAACCAAACTCGACGTTGCGACCGTGCGCAGTTCTCCCGCGGTCCAAGAGCCGTTTTCCTCATATGAGGTTGCCAACTTCTCGGCAGCGGAATTTGCGATTTCGACGATATTGGAGCGTGTGTAATCCGAAAAGACCGTGCCCCACACAACAGAGACAACGCCCACCAGCACCAATACCGTCATGAGCGATGTCAGAGCAAAAGCAAGTGCCATGCGCGAGGGATAGCTCATCGTTGGCCGTGAATCGGAACGAGGCGTGTTCCAACTAGCCTTGGAACCCGCCTCGCTCTCCTGCTTGTGCTTTTGTCCGATTTCAAAGCGCGCAGGTGTCATATGTGATTTCCCTATTTCTCGTCCGACTTATCGGTCTTGGCCGGAGCCTCGAAGCGATAGCCGACACCATGGACGGTGTAGAGCCACTTGGGCTTCTTGGGATCATCGCCCAGCTTGGCGCGAAGATTCTTCACGTGGCTATCGATGGTGCGCTCATAGCCCTCAAAGTCATACCCGAGCACTTTCTCGACCAGCTCCATGCGGTTATACACACGGCCGGGATGGCGGGCAAGCGTGGTGAGCAGCTTGAACTCGGAAGCCGTCAGATCGACTTCCTTGCCCTCGACCAAGATCTTGTGGCCCGAGATATCGATGACCAGATCGCCGAAGTCGAGTACCTCGACGGCGGGCTCGTCGGCCTGATGGGCACGGCGGAACAGAGCGCGAACGCGGGCGACGAGCTCGCGCGGCGAGAACGGCTTGATCAGGTAGTCGTCGGCACCGAGCTCGAGGCCGATAATACGGTCCTCGATCTCGCCCTTGGCCGTCAGCATAATGATGGGGACATCCGAGGTGTCGCGAATGGTGCGGCAAACGCGCTCGCCGGGAATCTTAGGGAGCATGAGGTCGAGCACGACCAGGTCGAACTGATGCTTCTCGAACTCCTCGATAGCGGACTGGCCGTCGCCCACGCCCACAACCAAATAGCCCTCGCGCTCGAGATAGGCAGCGACAGCGTCACGGATTGCCTTCTCATCCTCGACCAGCAGAATCTTTTTTGCATCTGAAGCCATAACACGGCCCCCCTGTCTCAATTAGCTAAGAACAAGCTCATTTTAACGCACCTGAGCCCACCGGGTATCGCATGGGTGCGATAGCTCGGCGGGCGGTACTCATAGTCACAACGCGCTTATTCCCCTGTCGACGCCTTTTTAACCCCTCGGAGACTAAAGAGAGAACAAGCGAGCGGTAACCGTCTCGGGAATCCCCTGACTGTTACGCACCGTTGCGTACGTTAAGAACGAGTTCGATTTACCCGCCGTAGCAGGATAATCGCCATACTCCAAGGCTCGGTCGGGCGACAGAAGCGAGCCGTAGGTCTTAGCCGAAGTGTCAATCAAAAAATGCGACGCCTGAACTTTAACCAGGTATTTATTTTTCCTTCCCGCGGCGCACGCGAGCGGCTCACGCGAAAGGAAGAGGTACGGCCCGCCCTCGCTACCGATATAGGTGCCCATATTGCCCAGGCTACCCACACCGCTATACGTCGCCTCAATGGAGAACACGAAGGTGTCGCCCATATACACGGCCTCGAAAGGCGAAACCGACGAAGGCAGCACCAGCTGAGCTCGCTTCGTGTTGTTGCCGTCAGTCAGGTCGATCGCCGTCATACCGTAATAGACGCCCTCATCATTGTGCACGCGGGGCGAGATGGTCAGGATGCCGTCGCTCACACGCGGGGCGGATGCGAAACGGCCCGTTGACTTCCAAATAGTCTCAGGCTTGGACTCGCTGGGCGACTGACGGTAGCAGTACGAATCGTTACTCGTCTTGGTGCCGGCGGACGAAGGCATCTTATACCAGATGACCGACGACTCATACGCTGTGAAGAGCGGCGGATCGTAGTTTTCGCCACCGCGGTCGAGCTCGACAGCGTTGCCGGTAAGGGAGGAGCCTGCAAGGTTTTGCGCATAGAGTTTCCAGGACGCATTGGCAAAGTTCATCTCGACCCACGCGAACACGCCATCACCCGCGCGAACGTCATAAAACGCATAACCGGTTCCCTCAATGGGATCCTCAATAAGTGTGGTAAGCGAGCCATCGCCCAGGTTGAGCACACCAAGCGTATTGGCATGCAGGGCAGAAGCAGGCGCCATCATCGCGGCAGCGTAGTCTCCATCGCAGTAGTACAGCAGCGTGCCCAGCGGCAGCGTCCACGAGGCCACGGGCTCAAGATCGATATCGACAGCTTCGTACTCATCAGTGATCGAGACAATCTTCGAATCGTCCTTGATAACCTGCGGCTCGCCAGCGACGTCATCACTCGTGCCCGTTTTTTTCGAGCAACCGGCCAGTACGGCAGCAGCACCGGTAGCGGCGCCACCCAGCACAAAACCTCGACGCGTTATTCCATTCTTAAAGCGATCAGCGATGCTCATTAGGCGATCTCTGCGCGAGCGGCCTCGATAGCGCGCGTAAGCTGATCGGCGCATGAGGTCTTTTTCATACCGCAGGTATTACCGGCGAGAACCTCGATTACGCGATCGGCGGGAGCGCCCTCGACCAGCCTGGAGATGGCCTTGAGGTTGCCATCGCAGCCGCCGGTAAACTCGACGCCCAGCACCTTGCTGCCGTCATCGGAAAGATTGAGGTGGATATTGCGAGCGCATACGCCCTGCGGCTTGTAGTCAAAACTAATCATTGAGATCCCCTCTCAGAAAGAAATTTCAGACGTCTATTATCCCCGCCTGGACCGACTTATTATCGCAAGCACCGATTCAACATCCTACGATGCTTGGACTGGCGGGGGCAAGATTAGCAGTCCGCACCCTGTACGTGGACCATGCGCTTCTCCCGATACATATTGTGGTCGGCGACGCGATATACATCGGCCAGCGTATTTCCAGCCGTCTCGACGGTCGCCACGCCAATCGATGCGCTGACCGTCAGGGTCTCATCGCTTACCGCGGCAAGACCGAGACGAAGATCCTGTTCCAGCCCGAGCGCAGACTCGTTGTCAGTATGGGGGCAAACCAGCAAAAACTCGTCGCCGCCAACGCGCATCGGCAGGTAATCCGCACCAGCCACCCGCCGCAGCACGGACGCCGTCCGTCGCAGCAGTTCATCCCCCATCTCGTGACCATAAATGTCGTTGGTCCGCTTGAGATAATTACAGTCCACCATAATCACGCTCACTGGCAAGTCCTCGTTTACCAGGCTATCTCCACGCGATTCCAGATAGTTGCGGTTGCGAAGCCCCGTCAGTTTATCTTGGTATGACAGCTCCTCGGCATGCTTGACCATCGATATGTTGTGCGTCGCCACGACGACCGAATCCAACCGGCCTTGCTCATCGCGATGCTGGGGGACAACCTGTAGCGAGTACCAAGTGCCTCGACAATCTCGCACCTCGGCAGCCAAGTACGGTACGCCCTCCATGCGTTCACGAAGCGTACTTATATCTACGAGCCCCACGACCGCTTCGCGGCTTTCGGGGCTCACGATATCCCGGCAGACCGTGTCCATAAAGTCATATGCCTCGCTATGCTCGGCAAACATCTTCGCTATCGCCGGCGACATATTGATTCCCTCGATCTCGAGGGTGTCAAGATGCAAAAGGAAGGTCGAATCGTAGATGGCGCTTATGGCATTGATAATGCCGAGCTGTTTATCCTTTTCGACCAAATTGCGGTGGTCAGCGATATTTCGAGCCAACAGTACCACGACCCAAAACGCAAGGCACACCAAGACGCCGACGGCGACAAATGAAATCCCGTCAGACATGACCTCAGATTTGGGATATAGCGCAAACAGGCGGTAGTCCTTATATGCCGCACGCACGGCATATAAGGTGGTCCCCCGATATTCGATACGTGTTACGCCCTCGTCTTTCCAGTCAATTCCGCTATCGGCGAGAAGCCGGGCAAGGGTTATATCGACGGTCGAATCGTTTGAAGAAACGATTTGCGCATCGCGCATCACAAGCACTGTTGGACTCTGATGGAACGTGTTGTTCACAAGGACGTCGGCGATTGTGTATGAATAGTCATCGGCGGGGTCAGCCGCAAGGGATCGATACCCCAACGCCACCCCATCACCGTATGGAACGGCACTCACGGCAAAGTCGACACCGCGGCGCTCGACAGCGGTCGAGTAGGAAACTTTGGACCCTCGATACATCGATGCGATCGACGAACAGGCCAGCTCCTCTCGCCACAGCATGAGTTGATCGCGGCCGTCGATATCGTAATGGGCGACCATATGACCATCGGCGTCCATGACCAACATTCCCGAAAGGCTCTCGGTATGGACATATTCCTCGACCAGATCGTCGTTGACTTCAAATCGATCAGGCGGCAAGAACGTCGCAAACGACTCGAGCGCCGCATCCAAATTGTGCGTCGCCTCGGTTTTTCTTCCCTGTTCATATCGGTCATATTTTTCGCAGGCATTTTTTAAAAACACCATGGTTTCCTGGCCGAACCCAAGCGTTTTATCAAGGCAGCGATGCGTGCCAACCATATAGAGCAGACTCAGTAGGGCAACGCTGGCCACGATGCCGATGCCCACTGCGGCTAAACTCTTTCGGCGAAAGCGGCGCTCGTCATTTGTCATGATTCCGCTCCCTGCCCGCCCGTCGTCGCTCCTGCCTTGTAATTGTCCACAATGTGCTCTATCGTGCCGTCTCGATCCATGTCGGACAGTGCGGTATCGAGGTTTTTGACGTACTCCCCCTCATAGCTATCATCAAACGCGACGCCCAGGTCAACCGTCATAACGTTGTCGGCGAACACACGATAAACGCCAGGATACTGGGCAACGAGTCGATCAAGCGACTGAACGTCCGCCATCCAACAGTCGACATACCCTTTGGCGAGGGCGGCTTTGCAGAGTTCGGCAGAACCATACGATTTGATTTGCACGTCCGGCGAGATATCCAGATCCCCTGCGAGCAATCGGCGTTCGCTCACCGAGCCCGCAATCACCGCAATGGTCTTGCTTCCATCGAGATGCGCCAAGGACGTGATGCCACTCGTTTTCTTGGCGGCGACCGAAACCGTCAGGGTCAAATACGGCTCAGACCAGTAATACTTATCCTCGCGATAACAGGGAGAATAGTCGCACCACAGGCAATCGATATCGCCGTTTTTGAGTAGGCGGTCGCGGTCATTCCAAGATATGTCGATAAATTGCGGCTTGATCCCTGCGCGTTTGCAGGCCTCGCGGGCGATGTCGATATCGATACCGGCGTAATCGCCCGTGGTATCGACATACACATAGGGGTCGTTATCCGTAACGCCGATTTTGAGTACCGGGAGGTCTTTGTCGGCTTCATTCGGGGAGGAAGAGCTGCTTCGAACGGTATACGTCAGGGCGCCCGCACAGACGGCAACAAGAAGTATGAGCGTAAGCGAGACGATGGCGGCTCGCTTGGTACGTCCAGGCACACGCCTCCCTTCATCGAAACAGCAGTCGGATTTCATTTTATACCCGGGGCTGATGCGGCAATAAAAAAGCGCCTCGCCCAAGACGGGCAAGGCGCCAATGGTCGAAATGCAACCGCAAGCGGTCGAATTAGGTTAACCCTACTCGAAGCTCAGCTGCTCCAGGCGGTCGAAGACCGTGTCGATGCGGGTGACGAGCGGGGTACCCTAACGCTCGAAACGTTTACGCATAAGAGCGAAAGCGATCAGCGCAACGCCTGCGACAGTAGCAATAAAGGCAACCGCAAGGGCCTGGTCGCCCGTATTGGCGAGCGCGCCCTTAGTAGCCTTAACAGACTTTTTGGTCACCTTAGTCGTCGTCTGCTGACTAGGCTGGGACGGCGTCACGGGCTGCGTAGGCTGAACCGGCTCACCATTGGCCTCCTCGCCCGTCACCACGTACGTCGAGAAGTGGCTCGTGCGGAAGCAAAGGTAGTCGCCCTCGGTCCACGTATCCATAGCCTGAGTGGAACCATCCTCGGCAACGTAGAGCACCTTGAGATTGGTGAGCGCCTTCATGGCTGCGGTCATCTTGACACGAACGATGAAGGACATGCCATCGAAGTCCTCGATAACCTCGCCATTCTTGAGAAGCTTGATATCGAGCTTCTCGGCAACCTTGGTAGCCCCCTGCTCAAGGCCGGAAATCGTAGCATTGGCGGCGTCGGTAAGATTTGTCGGTTCCTCGACCACAAGAGAGATGCTGTTGTTCTGGGCAATGCCGGCAGCGGCATTGTTCTCGGCGCTTACGCTAACGTCCGTTCCGTCGCTACCTGCAACGCCCGCAATGGTCCTCGCCGCTACAGTAACGGTACAGGTCATTGTTTTGTCACCACAGGTGACGGTGATCGTGGCGGTACCGGCCTTAAGCGGCGTCACGACGCCGTCTTTGACCGTAGCGATCGACGAGTCGCTGGAGGTCCAGCTCACCGTCGTATCGTCTGCATCGGCAGGACTCACCGTTGCGGAGAGCTTTGCGGAGGCATCACCGACGGTAAAGGACAGGCTTGTCTTGTCGAGCTCGACTTTCTGGACGGGGTTGGTCACGGTCACCGAGACGGTTTGGGAGAGCGACTCTGCAGTGATGACAAATGAGCCAGAACCGGTCTTGAGGGCGGTAACGGTGTAGGAGCCATCGCCGTTGTCGACAATCTTAAACGCCTTCGAAGCGCCCGTGTCATCCAGAGCGAGCTTGGTCTCGTCGACCTCACCTGCCAGGGCTCCGGCAAGAGAGGCTTTTACGGTACCTTCTTCACCCTTCGCAAGGTTGAGGGAGGACTGATCGACTGTAAGACTCGTTGCGGGATTAGAGACGGTCACCGCGCAATCCTGAGAATAGGTGCCATCTTCGGTCGAAGCAGTGATGGTCGCGGCGCCCTTGGAAACAGACGTCACTTTGCCGGTTTGATCGACCGTAGCGACGCTCTCGTTACTGGACTTCCAGACAACCGTCTGGTCAGCCTCCGCGGGAACGACCGTTGCCTTAAGCTGCTCGGTTGCAGCGCCCACAAGCGTGACCTTCTGCTTATCGAGTGTGATACCCGTTGCAGGTTGAATAACCGTCACCTTGCACGTGGCGCTATACTCGCCGTCCTCAGTGGTAACGGTGATCGTGGCAGCACCGGCCTTGACCGGGGTCACGACGCCGTCCGCAACCGTGGCGACCTCCGGGTCGCTCGAAGACCAGGACACATTCTTATTCGTTGCATTGTTGGGCTCAACCGTTGCGGTCAACGTCGAGGGCTCACCGCCCACAGCAAGCTTAAGATTCGACGCGCTGAGGCTGACGCCCGAGACCTTTACGACCGGAGTGGTTACCGTAATTGTATCCGTGGTTGCAGAGACCCCATCAACCGTTGCCGTGATCGTGGCATCACCGTCACCGACAGCGGTAACAAGACCGTTGCCATCGACGGTAAGGACGCTCTCGTTAGAAGAGGACCAGACAACCTTACTGGCCTTATCGTCAGGGGAAACCTTTGCCTTCAACTGCTGAGTCGTGCCCTTGTCCATAGATGTTGAGTAACCATCCGCAATGGAAACCGTCGTTTTTGCAGGTTCCTCGCCAGGCTTGACGATATGAACGGTCATCGTGTCACAGAGACGACCACCCAAGTACATTGAAACCGTTGCATCGCCGTAACTATGAGGCACTAAATACCCCAAGTAACTGCCACCATTAAACATCGGTCCTTTTACCTCGAGGACATCCGGATTATCTGAAGTGAAAGAATACTTTGCGCCGGCATAGGAGTCCATCAATTCCTCAGCGCTTTTGCTCAGCACGCCCTTTGGATATTCAAACCCCCTGTCACATTCCAGCCAAAGCCAATCTTTGGATATACTATCTGAACTGACCTCACAGGGAAATGTATAATCGCTCGACACAAACTTAGCCTTCGAAAGGCTCACTTCCGCAGGGTCGACAACCTCTATCTCAAAGGGATGGTCATTGCCAAGGCCATCACGAGCATGAGCCTTAACGGTGCCAGGCTTTATTGCCTTAAACGAGTTTTCACCATCGATAAGCTCAACGACATCGTTGCTTTCCAGAGAATAGGTTACAGCGCCAAAGTCCGCACCCCAATGTGCGCGCTGGCATGCCTTCAGTACTTCATTTGGAGAAACGTTGAGAATGGCAGTCAGATAATAGCTGTCCCCAACCAGCATCTTTTGCTTTTTGTTCCCACGCTCATTGAATCCGGGCTCCTGATTCTCGGTTACAACATCACATAGCTTCTTCGTCTCAACTTCACCGTTGCAATAGTCGACAAGAACCTTGGCCTCTTTAGCATCTTTCGACAACGCCTCGAGTTGCAAAGAAGCGCTTAGCTCGGAAGTTCCATATGATGAATAATTCGAATTCACCCTTGCCTGGACTTTGGAATCCTTTGAGGGGTCTTCCTTAATAACAAAATATGTGGCCGCACGGCTCTCGTCCACGGGACGAACGTCAACTCTCCCCTCTAGTATTGCATAATGCGTGTTCCCGCATTTTTGCGGACAATCATCCGTGTAACCCAGCGTTGCGGTGTTTGTCGTCGCACCAGATTGGTCGTAAGAAACGAAACTGACCTTAATTGGATTGACTTTAGCCACACTTTTAATCTTAAGAGAACCGTTTAAACTCTCGTCGGTCTTGCTCTTCATGGTTATAGTCGTTGTGCCAACTTTGGTGGGGCTAATTGTCAATACCCAACTATGTGACTCATAACTTACCTTAGCGATATCCTCGTCAGACGATGTGATATCGATATCGCTAGGGTCAATGGGCGCCCATTCGTGATTTTTATTAAAAAAGGAAAGCCTTCCTTTCACCGTCTGTCCAACAGCGACATCAAATTCTGACCACACATCGCCTGTAGACGAATCGTATGGGAGAAACGATGCACCCATGGAACCGTCCTGCGACTCCAGCATGACAGCATCCGCATGCGGGGCGGCCACCGTCAGCCCAAACGTTGCCGCCGTTAAAGCAACACAGATGCCTGTGGCCATCCTCCAAAGCCCTTTTCTCATTCCCCTAAGTCCAATCTCTCGTGAAAATGCAGTATTCTCCCACACATTAAAATTGACTTAAGGATACCCCCCCCCGACTGAGACTGGCAAGCTAGTGTTTGTCGGAAGAGTCAAATTATCGGCAAGCGACATTCCCGCATTAAAAATCGCCCGTTGTAATGTAGCTTTTCCAAGCACTCTCGCGCAAAAGCCCCGTTGGCAAAACGAGTTACCAACGGGGCTTGAGCTGGAAAGCTGTACTTCAGGGGGGGTCAAAAGGAAACCGAAAGGTTTACCTTCGTCCCCAATCGATCAGTTAGAACTCGAGCTGCTCCAGGCGGTCGAAGACCGTGTCGATACGGGTGAGGAAGTCCCACGGATCGAAGATCTCGTCGAGCTTCTCCTGGCTGACGGTGCAGCGCGGATCGGCCTCGAGACGCTCCTTAAAGGTGGGGCCGGAGACACAATCCTGCACCTCGTGCCAGGTAGCCATGGCGTTTTCCTGCACGATAGCATAGGCATCCTCGCGGGTGATGCCCGTATCGACGAGGGCCAGCAGGACCTTGGAGGAGAAGATGAGGCCGCGAGTCTTGTTGAGGTTGGCCATCATGCGAGCCGGATACAGCTGCAAGCCGTCGATAACACGAATGAGGCACTGGAACATATGGTCAAGCGCGATGAAGCTATCTGCCTGGGCGACGCGCTCGGCAGAGGAGTGCGAAATGTCGCGCTCGTGCCACAGAGCGACGTTGTCAAAGGCGACCTGGGCGTTGGACTTCACGACGCGCGACAGGCCGCAGACCTTCTCCATGGTGATGGGGTTGCGCTTGTGCGGCATGGCGGAGCTGCCCTTTTGGCCCTTGCGGAAGGGCTCCTCGGCCTCGAGCGTATCGGTCTTCTGCAGGTTGCGGACCTCGGTCGCGATGCGCTCGCAGGTGGCCGCCGTAGTGGCAAGCACGCCGGCAAGGTAGGCATGGTGATCGCGGCTGATGACCTGCGTGGACAGCGGATCGTGGACCAGGCCCAGGTGCTCGCAGACGTACTCCTCGACGAACGGCTCGATGGAGCTGTAGGTGCCGACGGCACCGGAGATGGCACCGAAGGCAACATTCTTGCGAGCGTCCTCAAGACGATCGAGATCGCGCTTGAGCTCCCATGCCCAGGAGCCAAACTTCATACCGAAGGTCATCGGCTCGGCATGGATGCCATGGGTGCGGCCGGCGCAGAGCGTATTGCGCTCCTCGAAGGCGCGACGCTTGCAGATCACGCCGAGCTTCTTAACGTCCTCGATAATCAGGTCACACGCCTGAGTAAGCTGATAGCACAGAGCCGTATCACCCAGGTCGGAGCTGGTCATACCGTAGTGAACCCAGCGGCTAGGCTTGGGCTCGCCCTCGGGAACATCGGCGTCGATATATTCCTTCATGTTGGTCAGGAAGGCAATGACATCGTGGCGCGTGACCTCCTCGATCTCGTCAACCTTCGCCTTCTCGAAGTTGGCGTGGTCGCGAATCCACTGGGCCTCTTCTTTGGAAATACCGATCTTGCCGAGCTCCGCCTGAGCCTCGCAGGCCAGGACCTCAATCTCCTGCCAAATGGCGTACTTGTTCTCGAGGGAGAAGATGTGTCCCATCTCCGGGCGGGTATAGCGATCGATCATAGCGGCTCCTTTTTGGTTATTGGCACGTTGGTCGTAACCCAACCATTGTACCGTGCGCGGGCGCAAGTAACGATAACGGGCATTAACCTAACATTTTGGAATTGGAGCGAGCAACGGGACGTCTGCGCATTTGCTTCGCAAATACGCACCGGCTGCGGTGGCATACCGAGATTCACGAAACCGTTGGGGAAGACTCCGCCGAATTGTCCGTCCCCACGCCTTCCTTTGCTGATGGAGCGGGCAACGGGACGTCCGCGTATTTGCTTCGCAAATCCGCACCGGCTTCAGGCGCCTGTCGGCGCCTTCGCCTGCTCGCTACAAACGCTTCGCGTTTGCTTAACGCTCGCACCCTGGCGGGTTCGAGTCCCGGCGCTTGGTAGTAAAAAGCACGGCAACGTAACGCTGCCGTGCTTGTGCTTTTTACTGGAGCGGGCAACGGGACTCGAACCCGCGAGTGTCAGCTTGGGAAGCTGATGCCTTACCACTTGGCGATGCCCGCATATGTGGGGGATAGTATAACGCGGTTGTCTTGTTCGATACAAGGGTGGCGATGCTTGTTTTAGCTATGGAGATTCGTTTGAAAATCGCGTCAATTGTGGAGATGAGGACCTTTGGCCTCCTGTTCTCCCTATCTTCTACCTGCACTTTTGCTTGATTGTTGTATTTGAGCTCAATTTGTCAGGAATTGGGCAAGCTTTTGGTCAGGCTCCGGTACTTACCCGCATGAACCTCGGGGGTAGCCTCATCCTACGCGTCGCAGCCTCCCCGTGCGACGCACGAGGGATAAGGAGCAGCCATGTCCAACGCACCCACGCACTCTGTCCACAGCGCAATCGCAACAGTTCCGCTGCTCCTGCTCCTCTTCCTGCTTTTCGGCTGCCTGGCACCGGGAGCCGCATTTGCCGTCGATGGCTACGACCAGCTCGGCTTCCGCACTATTAGCGATGATTGTGGGCCCTTCTTCATCGGCAAGTATGAAGCTCAAGACACCTCGATTGCCTACTGCATGAACCAGGAGCGCCCCGGCCCCACCAAACCGGGCGGCCCATGGCTTAACTTTGATCAAGGCTGGGTGTGGCTCGACGACGAGTTCGCGGCAATCGTTTGTCACGGATATCCTACCGCCACGTCGTTTGGCGGCTACCATCTTTCACCCGATCGCGCCCGCGCCGCAACCCAGCTTGCCGTATGGATGCTCAACGGCACTACCCATGTCGACGGCACCTACTCCTACACGACCGCTCAGGGCAAAACCAAGAGTGGGCACTTTACCGCCGACAATGAAGTCGTGGCGGCTGCGCGGTGGCTCCACGACAGCGCAAAATCAGGAAGCATCAAAGCCGCCCCGCACCGCGCGCGGCGCTATCTAGGAACCGTATCGGGCGGCAGCAGACGTCAAGACATGCTCTATGTACTGCCGGCGGTCTCTGTTTCCTTCCAAAAGCAGTCTGCAAACGCCGCCATTACCAGTGGAAACAATACTTATCAGTTTGATGGGGCAACATTCGATATTTTTGAGAGCGCCAGCGACGCGCGTGTCGGCACCGTCCAGATGGACAGCAACGGTCGAGCGCAAGCAACACTTCTGCCCAACACAGCATACTACCTAGTTGAAACGAAGGCGCCGTCCGGCTATGTCCCCCGTCGTGATCGCATTGCCTTTACCACGGGGAATGACGGTGGACAGGTCGCCATTGATGAACAGCCCGGCACCATCAACCTGCGTATCGTAAAACTCGATGCCGTGACGAATGCCGGCCCCCAGGTGGGATCTTCACTCGCAGGAGCAGAGTTCACGTGTGTGTCGCAATCAACCCCTGGATGGGCGCAAATCCTCACGACCGACGAAAGCGGTCGGGCCACCCTCGCCGATGTCCCCTTAGGAACCTTTACCATCTACGAATCAAAAGCCCCCGAGGGCTACCTGCCATCCAACGACAGCTGGACCTATACCGTTGGAGCCGACCAGCTCGGCGATTCAGGCGTGGTCGAGATCGAATCTCGCGTTTCCGATATCCCCATTGCGTTCAACCTTGAGATTTCCAAATTCAAGGATTGCGGCAATAGCGACCAATCCGGCCTGGAGCAGCCGGCGGAAGGTGTTGTCTTTGAGGTTGTCAGCAACAGCTCTCAGCAGGTTGTTGGCACACTGACCACAAACGTCTATGGCTTTGCCTCCACCAAAGATCAGCCCGAAGCATGGTTCGGCGCAGGCAAGCGACCCGCCGGTGTCCACGGAGCCATCCCATACGACCGCGCCGGCTACACGGTTCGCGAGGTTCCGGAAACCGTCCCCGAGGGTTTTAAACGTGCAGGGGAATGGACCGTCGGGGCCAATCAGATTTCCGACGGCGCCGAGCTTCAATACATCGTGGACAACCACGCTCTGTCGACGCATCTCCAGATTGTAAAATGCGATGCCCAAACAGGCGCTTCTGTTCCCCTAGCCGGATTCACCTTCCAACTCCTCGACAGCAATCACGAACCTGTCTCACAAACTTGCTGGTATCCAGCACATAACGTAATGGACACCTTTACGACTGACGCGACCGGGACCGTCACACTGCCCGAATCGCTCGTGCCGGGCACCTATTATGTACGCGAAACCTCGGCCAAAGAGCCCTATCTTGTCGGCGAAGAGATCGAGGTAAACATACCCGCCGACATGAACCTAACGCCCGTTGCAATCGCCTCGTATTATGACCACGCCGCGACCGGAAACATCAGGATCGTTAAAACCGATGCCATAGACGACAGCAGCCTCGCGGGCGCCGTCTTTCAGATCCGTGCCTCGGGTGATATCGTGCGCCCCGACGGTAGTATTGCCGCGCTCGACGGTGAGACTGTCGCTACCGTCACGACGGATGAAACTGGAGAAGCACGCGCGGACAACCTCCCACTGGGATCTGGCACCGCACGCTACGAGGTTGTCGAGACTCAAGCGCCGGCAGGCTTCTTGCTCGATCGGACAACCCATATTGTCGACCTTACTTATGCCGACCAGAAAACACCCGTTGTAGAAGCACGGCTTAACGTATCCGACGATTACACCAAGGTTGATATCTCCAAGGTCGATGCAAGCGGTGAGCAGGAAGTGGAAGGCGCACAACTCACCTTATATGGTCCCGATAAAACCGAAATAGACTCCTGGACCTCATCCGACAAGCCGCACCGCGTCGAGCATCTTGCACCCGGCACCTACTCGTTGCGCGAAATGATGTCTCCGCGGACCTATGACCTTGCCGAGGAGATAACGTTTGAAATAAAGGATACGGGAGAAGTCCAATCCGTCGCGATGAAGGATGCGCCCATCGAGATCAAGGGGCAGGTCGACAAGCGTCAGGAACTTGTCCAACCTATCGAAAAGGGCCTGTTGGCTAACGGCGATGGTAAAAACCGCGCCACGACGCAAACCAATAGTGATGGGCTTTTCTCCTATACCATCGATGCTCGAAACGATTCCGCTACTTGGGTTGATGAGTTTACGATTACCGATGATCTTGAGTGCGCCAAAGACGGCACGGCGAGATTCGTCTCAATCGAAACCCCCGTCGCCATCGGCGACCTCAATGGTCTGTGCAACGTGTGGTATCGCACGACGCCGTTGGACTCGACAGACGTCGATGAGCCGGCAAACGCGACACTTGACGATGGGCACGAAAATCCTTGGCTTGAGTCCGACGAAGTAAGGGAGAGTCTGGGTGAGGATTGCCGCCTCGTCGATTACGACGGCTGGCACCTCTGGAAGACGGATGTCTCGACCACGGAATCCACCACACTCGAGGTGAAAGAACTCGACCTTGCATCCAATACCGTCGTAACGGGCATTCGAATTGAATACGGTGCGGTAGCCGCCGACTTTACGACTCGAAGCGATGCGGATTCTTGGACCCGCGATGATCTCAAAGATGAGCACGACGACCTTGACGATGCCAAAGCAATCCTTGGCACAGACGCTCGGGGCGCAATCGTGCACATGCAGGCGACGTCGGCTTATACGCCCCAAACCGCACTCACCAACAGCGCGCGCGTCGATCTTTGCCGCAACGGTGGCGGCGATAAACTTGAGTCACATGACGAGGACAGCGTTATTCAACGCTGTACCCTACCGCAGGACTTACCGGCAACAGGATCAGTTCCCATCGCCGCTTGCATCACCGCGCTCCTGACCTCGGGTGCCGCAGCCCTATGGTTCGCTCGCCTTAGGTCGATCCCAAAGAAGCGCTAGCGCGATGAAAAAGCGGGCGAGCCAGTCCCCTGGCTCACCCGCTTTCAATCATGTAAATCGCCGTATCTACTCTGCAGACGAAGATCCACCATCAACGATTGCTTGCTCGGACTCAGGAATCCCATCGGCACCCGTGCTCTGTTCTTGCTCCACCTCTTCGCTGATTGCGGAGGCGGGGGTCGAGCCCTTTGCACCCACGATGTAGGCGGCCCCAAATCCTAACGCAATGGCAATCAAGGTCAAAATCACGTAGACAGGCCAATGGCGCTTAATATACGAAAACACGTTGACTCCTTAGAGCTCCGTCTACGAACGGCGGATAACCTCGGTCACGACCTCGGATACCGTGGCAATGTTCGTCGGGTTGACATTGTGGGGCAGGTCGTCCTCGGTACGAGCGCAAGCCAGACGCGTGCCGTCCACACCGGCGATGGTGAGGGCTCGGCGGCTCGCCTCGAGCGCGGCATAGGCATCGGTCTTGGCATAGGGCATCTCGAGCGCGCCACAATCGACATGGAACGACTTGCAGACCTTGCTGACCAGGTTCATGATACGGCGATCGCCCTTGAGCAGTTGTTGTTCGCCCTCGACCGTCACCACCGAAAGCCTACCGGCGCCGACGGATTCAAGATTGATAAAGAATACGCCGCGGAGCTTATCGCGATGCGAAGCCAAGAAGGCCTTCATGCCAGCGCCATCACAATCCGAGGCGCCCGTTGCCACAAACCAGATATCGTGACCGAGCAGCTCATCATCGCCCATAGAGGCGACAGCCGAGAGCATATCTTCGGAAGAAGCGCCATCGGAAGACGTAGCGCCACCCTTCCAGCCATCGTTATCGTCCTCGAAGTTATCCCACGAACCGATACCGCGACCGGACTTCTTGGCATCGTAATCGTCTTCGACGCCCAGCCAGTCACTCATGCTGTCCTGCTCGTTTTTCTTTTTACGGCCGAACAGACCACCCAGGCCGCGCTTACGAGACTTGGGTGCCGCCGGGGCGGGAGCCGAAATGGTCTCGATCGGCTGTGCGCCCGACGCAACGGGCATAGGAGGCGCAACGGGTGCCGATGTGGGTTCGGGGCCCTGGGCAGTAGCAAAGGGATCGTTGACCTGTGCGGAGGGGTCGGGAAGGTCGAACAGCGACGTGCGAGACGCAACGTTTGCCTGCTTCATAGACGGCAGCGACGGATCGGGGACCGAAGCCAGCGGAGACGAGGAAGGTGCAGGCGACGGTGCCGACGCCGGATCGGGAACATTCATCTGCGGGCGCGGCGATGCCTGGGAGGAAATCTGGGCCATAAGGGAATCGACCGTTTCGTCCTGGGTGGGAGCGACATTGGCAACCGTGGCACCGGAACCACTCGGGGTCGGCATGGTGAAAATCTGCGTGGAATAAGGCCTCGACTCACCCGTCTCGGGAGTCTCGGAAACCGCAGGCACTTCCTCCTGCTCGACCTCGGTCGAATCATCTTGCTCGGCTGCCGCGTATTGCTCTTCGTCAGAGTTGGCCTCAACGGACTCGTCCTCGGCGGCATCTTGGATTTCGGCAGCATCAATAGGCTCGTCATCGTCTGCCGCGTCGCCCTGTCCATCGGAAACAGGAAGGGGCTCGGCAATCGCGGTGCCCTGCTTTTCAAACGTTATCGTGGAATCGAACTGCGCGGCATCAAACGACATGGTGCTATCGACGTGCTGCTGAGCGATAGCCTCCTGCTCGGCAGCCTCGCGTGCGGCAGCGCGCTTCTCCTCGAAATCGTCGACAAATTTCTTGCCCTTTGCAAGTGCACCCTTAAAGAAGTTGGAAGCGCTGGCGCCAATCGACGAGAACGCGGATGCAATGTCGGCATGGGGCGTTGCCGCGGGAATCTCGGCCGAGAAATCAGTATCGCTCTCGTAAGACACGCGCCTCGGCTGTTCAACGTAATCGTCGTCAGACTCGTCCGCAACGTCTTGTGCCGGCGCGGCGGGAGCCAAAATGTCCAGTCCTGCCGCGGGATCGATCGCGGACACCGCCTCGGGCTCGGCAGCGGCAACCGCGGCAGACTCATCATCCACGGTGACAGCGGGCGCAGGCGCAGTCACGACGGGGGCAGGCTCGGGCTCAAACGTCGGCTCCTCGCCCTCCTCGTAATCGAGCGTGCAGGACTCGGGAAGCATTCCGAGCGCACGGATGGCATCCGAACCAAAGCGGATGTTGCCGGCGGCATTGCGATAGAGCTTGGGCTCGGGCTCGGCCGCGACAGGCTCCTCCACCGGCTCGGCAGCGGAAACCTCGTCATTGAACTCTTCAGCCTGGACAGCCTGATTCTGATCCTCGGGCACGATGGCGCCAATCAGCGTCTCGTCGGCAGACGCACCCTCAAAGCCCTCGATCTGCTCGTCGAAAGCCTCACCCTGTTCGGGCTCGGTCTGAGTGTCGGGAGTAATCGGCTGACCGAACTCGTCCTCGGCGTAGGTAGGCTCTTCGTACTCGATGGTGTTGCCGTAGTCGTTTTGCTGCTGGGCCGCGGCATACTCCGCCGCTGCACGCGCCATTTCCTCGGCACGACGCTTTTGCTCCCCAAAATAGGTATCGAACGGAACATCGTCGGGAAACTCGTTTTCGCCCTGGAAGGGAGCAACGTTGTCCATAACGCCGAGCATAGCGGCGACAGAAGACTTGTTGCACACCGCGCCGGACGTATAGGGAAGAATATGGCGGTTAGAGATGATGTTTGCCGCGTTGGCAAGTGCAACGAGGGAAGCGAGGATCGCGACAATCCACAGCAGAACCTTGAGCGCGCCGGGGAGCGGCAGGATACGCAGGATGGCAACGGCAGCGGGGGTAACCGTGGCAACGGGCAACAGCTTGGCGATGAGCGCACGATACGAAGCATAGGGCTCGCGGGCGAGCAGCTCGGCACGGGGAGAGTCGTAGTGTGCGACAACGACCACCGGGCGGTTGCGCGGAGACGCGAGAGGGCCCGAAGCCTTGTGGTAGGCGATGACATTTTGGCTCACGCCCGTCTTGCCCAGGCGCGAAACCACGGGGTGCCCTGTGCGCTCGAGCACGTAAAGAACGGCGCCGACAATGGCCAGCAAGGTGCCGACCAAGCCGATACCGCCGCCGATGCCCATCAGCAGGGCACCGGCAAACGCAAGAATACCGGTAACGGCAAATGCCAACCTACTGGGCGCCGGGGCATTGAACTCCTGAACCTCGGGATCAAAGCCGTGGTTGCGGAAGATCTGAGCGATATCCTCGGCAGCCAAGCGCTCTTCTTCGCTGCACGCCGGCGTAATGCCGGTGTTCTGCAGCAGGTGGTTAATATAGTTCTGGGTGTTCGCCATGTGCGCTCCACATCCATAATCCGACAAATAGGCCCAATGCATGCACATTAGAACCGTATATAGTCGAAAGTATACCCCGAGCGAGCGCAAACGACCGAATTCGGGCCATCTTAACGCCCCGAGCGGACAAGGATATAGCCTAATCTCCATATCGGACTAAAATCATGGCAGCAAACCACCTTCTCATGCGAGGACTCTATGACGGCAAGCGACACGACCGAGACAATTAAAAAGGGGGATTCGGAGCCCAGTTTCGATAAAACGGCTCAGCGCATCCTCAATCTTTTCTTTGTGCTCAATAGCTCCCCCGAACCGCTGACGACCGAGCAGATCGTCTTGGATTCTGACCTAGGATATGGCTCGGGCAATATCGACTCGGATAAGCGCAAGTTTCGACGCGATCGTGACAAACTGCTCGAACGCGGCATCTTAATCAAGGAGGTTCGCCCCACCGGCGCGCAGGAGACCGAGGAAAGCTCGTGGACAATCGACCGCGAGCACACGTTTGCGGCAGGCGGCCTCATTACCGCAGACGACGCCGATATCCTGCTCAACGCCATCGACCAGACACTAGCGGCCGGCTCATCCACTTTTGCCGCACCGCTTGCCGATATTCGCTCCAAGATTGCCTATCTCACCGGCAGGACGACGGTAGACGAGGCGCCGATCAGCCGCTCTCCCACCGTCGATGCGGTTTGGAGCGCCTTTGCCGAGCGTTGTGCGCTGCGATTTTTATATCAGAACGGACGCGGCGAGCAGAAAGAACGTACCGTCTGCGTCTACGGCATGTTCGAGCGCGAGGGCGTGGCGTACTTCTGCGGCCTCGACAACGTCACCGACGACATCAGGACATTCCGCTGCGACCGTATCGTACGCGCTTGGCGTCCTTCGAAGGCCTACGTCATCCCCGCGAACTTCAATCTCAACGACTATCTGTTCTTTGAATTCGATTTTGCCGACCGACCGCCCGTTGCAGCCACGTTCTCATTCGCCCCTCAGACGCAGATCGATATGATCAACGGCCTCACGCGCGGGCGAGGTGAGCTCGCACACACCGATGTGGGATGGACCTGGACCGTTGACGTGCGCGATCTCGAAGCCGCCGCCTCATTTTGCATGGCCCACGCCATGGACGGCATGAGGCCCATGGCCCCCAAATCGCTCAAGCAGGCGTGGAACCACCTCATTGAAAGGACGGTGCACGAGTATGCCCGTGCGTAAACTCACCAGCGAGCAGAGACTCTCGCGCGCCATCGACATCATGGAGGCCCTCTACGCCGCCGGCGAGAGCGGCATGACACGAACCGAGATTTGCAGTCGCTTTGACATCACGGGGGTGTCGCTCGACGAGATTCTCGAGATCGTCTCGACGCTCGCGGACCGAGAATCGGGCGCGCGCATCATCTGCGAATGCCGCGGCGAGCGTGTGGTCCTCACCGGTGACGCCGGTCGTGTGCTACCGCTGCGCCTGAGTGCCGCCGAGGGCGCTGTGCTCAACCATGAACTTGAATCGTTGGGGATCGAGCCCCAGGCGGCGGCTCGGATTCGGCATGCTCTTCTACCCGAAGAGCTCGGCTATAACCAGCGCGTCTTTGACACCGTCAACCACGGGTCGCACTGGCAGCAGCTGAGCTGCGCCATTCAGGACGGCGTTCGCTGCCGCATCTCGTATCGCTCGATGGACGATGCACGGCCACGTGAGCGTCTGGTCGACCCCTTGCGCATTACGGCAAACGGCGACCAAACATACCTGATTGCCTGGGACATCGCGGTCGATGAGCAGCGCACCTATCGCATGGATAAAATCGAGGGACTCGCCTTGACGGAAGACTCCGTCGTGCCTCATGCACCGGACGTCACATCCCTCCACGATTCCCTTGCTCGGACGCAGCGTAGCGCAAAGCTCTTGATGCCATTCGATATGGCGGAGCATCTGGACTGGGCCGGCATCACCCTAATCGAGCGCAGCGGGGCAGACACGACAACGGTAACCGTGCATTACGGCTCCGAGCGTTGGCTACTGAGCCAGATAATCGCAGCGGGCGGAGCCATCCGCATCTTGGATGACCCCGCCCTGTCAAAGCGTCTGTGCGATATGGCAAAAACCCTCGTCTGTCCGCTTTAGCGCCGCCGCTCGTGGCGTGCACGCCACAGTTGCAGATAGTGCCCGATCTGCGCAGATTCGATGCGCTGGTAGGAGCTCGTGGGCAGCGACGTTAAGAACTTCTTTCCGTAGCCCTTCGTCACCAGGCGCGGGTCGGCCAGAATCAGCACGCCGCAATCGGTCGACGAGCGGATAAGGCGGCCGGCCGCCTGCTTGACCTCGAGCACCGCCTCGGGCAGCGAATAGCGCGCCCAAGCGCGGTCTTCGCGCAGGTTGCGCTCGCACGAGAGCGGGTCCGTGGGGCTCGAGAACGGCAGCTTGGGAATGATGACGCAGCGCAGCGTCTCGCCGCTGGCGTCGAATCCCTCCCAAAAGGCCTTAAGAGCAAAAAGCGACGAGGTCGGCTCGTTGATAAACCGGTCGCGCAGGCGACGAGGAGATGAGTTGCGCTGCTGGCAGTTGAGCTCCAGACCCGCACGGGCCATCTTGGGCTCAACACGGGCGTACAGGTCTTCCATGTCGCGCCGATTGGTGAACAGTGTGAGCACCGATCCGCCCATGGCAAGATGGGCGTCGACCAGCACGCGCTCGAGCGCTGTAAGATAGCTCTCACGATCGCGCGGATCGGGGATATCGCCCGCAACGACTACAGCCATGTTCGAATCGAAGTCGTAGCTCGAGTCCAAGTGCAGCGACGAGGATGTTGAAGCACCGATGCGATCGAGACCGACCGCGTGGTTAAAGTGTTCAAAGCTTTTGGACACCGTCATGGTCGCCGAGGCAAAGATAGCCGTGTGAACCTCGGGCAGCCACTCGGTTGCCAAGGCCTCGCCAATGTCGATGCGCTCTGCGGTCATTGACTCTCCGCCGGCACGCAGCCTGCGATTGACCTGCAGCGAATACACGTAGTGTTCATCGGTGCCGTCAATGATGAGTTTGAGGTTCTCGGCCAGCTCGTGCAGGCGGCGCGAGATATCACCCAGGTCGACAACAACCTCGGGCTTGTCGGCGGCGACGGCTTGCACCAGCGCGTCGACGCTCTTGTCAGCTTGTTCCAATGCGTCGATGGCAGTGTAGGCCGACGGTAAGAAATCATGCCAGTCGTCAGATTCGCGCAGCTCGGGGCCAATCCATAGATTGGCATTGTCATAACCCCCACGGGCACGGCGGCCGAGCTCGCGAACGCCATCGAACACGTCGGCGATTGCCATGCTCGCGCGCGCAACCGTCGACGTCGCCTTGGCAGTAAGGCCCAGATAGAGCGTAGAGCCCTCGGAGGTTGCCAAATCACGGGAAACCTGGCTTAGCGCGCCGGTGGTCGAGCCGCCCAGGCGCTCAAACAGAACGCGTGATTCGTCCGCCGACACCACGCGCGCCCACTGACGGCGCGCCTCGCGCTCGATGGAATGGGCCTCGTCGATTACCCAATGACGAATCGGAGGTAAAATCCTGCCCTCGGCCGCAACATTGCGGAACAGCAGGGAATGGTTGGTGACCACCACGTCGGCATGCGCCGCACGACGGCGAGCGCCGTGGACCAAACATTTATCAGGGAAAAACGGGCAGAGGCGACGAGCACACTCGCGCGAGGCTGTCGTAAAGTCGGGGCGGTTGACGCTGCGCCACCGAATGCCAAGTGAGTCGAGGTCGCCATCGGCTGATTGGCAGACGTACGCCATAATGACCGCGACCGCCGTGAGCGTGTCCGCCGGATCGCGCTTGGTGGTAATCTCGACCTGGCCGCGGCTCATGCGCTCAAGCTTGCGCAGGCACGGATAGTGGTCATAGCCCTTGAGAGCGCAAAATGACAGGCCACCGTCCAGTTGCTCGGCAAGTTTTGGCAGCTCATGGTACATGAGCTGGTCTGCAAGATTGTTCGATTTGGTCGCAATACCAACCGTGATGTTGTTACGGCGTGCCGCCTCGGCAAAAGGCACCAGATAGGCCATCGATTTGCCGACGCCTGTGCCCGCCTCAATTACACGATGAGTGCCCGTGACCAGCGCATCGCGGACCTCGAGCGCCATCGCGATCTGCTCATCACGCGGCTCGTAAGTGGGATACATGCGATTGACCAGGCCACCCGGCGCATAGTCTGCCTCAATCTCCTCACGACTCGGCATCTTGAGGACCGGCAGTTCGTCGGCGTCCACCCGATCGTCGGCGCGATCGGCCTTGAGAACGTCAGCACGAGCGGCGCTGAGAGAGAAGATAGAACCAGGGTTCTGCCCTGCCAAGAATGAGAAGATAGGACGATAGGACCAAGGCACATCCGGATGCATGTCGGCTAGGCGCGCCATGAGGCCCTGGGGCAAGTCGGTGAGCGCCACGAGCAACACGCGCCATACGCCACACAGGGCGTCAACGTCGGCGTTGGCGCGGTGCGACACCGAATCGCAGCCAAACAGGTCGGCCATAAAAGACAGCTTATGCGAGGCCAGGCGCGGAAGCGCGATGCGCGACAGCGCCAGCGAATCGATCCAGATGTCGCTGACGTTGACACCGCCCTTGACCGACTCGATAAACGAACGGTCGAAGGTGACGTTATGCGCAATCACCGGGCAGCCGCCGACAAAATCGGCGAGAGCGGCCACGGCCTCGACGGCCGACGGGGCATCTGCCACATCGGCGTTTGTAATGCTCGTGAGCTCGGTAATCTCGGCGGGAATCAGCTGCTTGGGATGCACGAAGGTATCGAACCGATCGACGATCTCGCGGCCCGAAAGGCGGGCCGCCGATATCTCGATAAGCTCGTTGTCCTGCACCGAAAGACCCGTGGTCTCGGTATCGAGGACGATAAAATCTTCCTCGATGAGACCAAACGATTGGGTTTTGGCGCGCTCGGCAAGCGTGGCATAGGAATCGATGACAAACTGCGGCGTTCCTGATGAAACCGCGTCCTCGATTAGCATGCAACGCCCGCTCGACGAAGACCCATACGGATCAGGCTGTCACAGACCTGCGGGAACGTCATGTCGTCGGTGTGGCGGATTTCATCCGGATACAGCGACGTATCGGTCATGCCGGGAATAGTATTGGTCTCGAGGATAACGGGGCCGTCCTCACTCACGATAAAATCGCTGCGCGAGATGCCCAAGCAGCCGAGTGCCTTATGGGCAGCACAGGCGAGCTCCTGAGCACGAGCGTAGTTCTCGGGCGAAATCTGTGCCGGAATGCGATGGATGTCCGTAGGGTCGACATACTTCACGTCCAGATCGTAGAACTCGCAGTCCTCGGGCTTACGGATCTCGACAATCGGCAGGGCGCGCACGTCATCTTCGCCGTATACGCCGACGGTGATCTCGGTACCCTCGATGCACTTCTCGACCAGCACTTTGTCGCCGTACTCAAACGCCTTGGCGATTGCCGCGGGCAGCTCGGAGGGCTCATGGACCAGGGAAATGCCATAGCTGGAACCGTTGACGGCCGGCTTCACAAAGCAGCGCTCGCCACAAACCTCGACGATATGATTGATATCGACTTCATCGCCCACTTCGAGCGCCAGGCCGGGAGCAATGGGAATGCCCGCCTTGGCGTATAGGAGCTTCGAGACCTCCTTGTCGGCACCGCAGGCGCTCGCGAGCACACCCGACGCCGTGTAGGGGATACCCAGGGTCTCCATGGCACCCTGCATGGCACCATCCTCGCCGCCGGCACCGTGCATGGCGATAAACGCCACGTCAAAGCCTCCGGTCGCCATGGTTACCATAAAATCATTGGCAGCCGTGTCGAGCAGCTCCACCGAAGTGTAGCCGGCCTCCTTCAAGGCCACCACGACGTTCTTTCCCGAATTGAGCGAGATCTCGCGCTCAGCGGAATGACCGCCCGCCAAGACCGCTACGTGCATGTTCTCTAGGCTTTTACCCGGCATGGGCAGACTCCTCCTCTATAATTTCTGCAGCTGATACCATATTGTAGCGATACCCTCTACGTTTCCCCAAAATCGAAAGGCTTCCATGAATCCCAGGACTAAATCTCAGGACATTCGCGACTTGAGCCAAAACGATATTCGCGAGCTCGTGGCAGAACTCGGCCAGCCCGCCTTCCGCGCGAAGCAGCTCATCGAATGGGTCTTCGAGAAGAACGTTTGTTCGTTTGACGATATGACCAACCTTCCCAAGGCTTTCCGCGAGCAGCTTAAAGAGGCTTTTGCCTTTGACACGCCGACTGAACTAACCAAGCAGGTTTCCAAAGATGGCTCTCGCAAGTATCTGCTCGAGTACCACGACGGCGTTTCCGTCGAGACTGTCGGTATGCCCCGTCGTAACAAGCTTTCCGTCTGCGTTTCCACCCAGGCTGGCTGTGGCATGGGCTGCGCCTTTTGCGCTACCGGTCTCAACGGCCTCAAGCGCTCTCTGACCGCTCAAGAGATCGTCGACCAGGTACTTCATGTATCCAACGACTTTGGCGAGCGCGCCACGAGCGTTGTCTTCATGGGCCAGGGCGAGCCGTTTGCCAACTACGACGAGGTTCTCAAGGCGCTGCGCATCCTCAACGACCCCGATGGCATCGGTATCGGCGCTCGTCACCTCACTGTCTCTACCAGTGGCGTTATTCCCGGTATTCGCAAATTTGCCGACATCCCCGAGCAGTTCACGCTTGCCGTTTCCCTGCATTCCGCCATCCAGTCGACGCGCAATAAGCTCATGCCCGGTGTTAAGAAGTACACGCTGCTTCGCCTTCACGAAGCGCTTCAGCTCTACACCGAGAAGACTAGCCGGCGCCCGACCTATGAGTATGCCATGATCGAAGGCGTCAACGATACGAATCCCGAAATGCAGGCGCTCTGCGACTTCTGCGAGGGAACGCTGTGCCACGTTAACCTCATTCAGCTTAACGACATCGAGGGTAGCCCGCTCAAGCCGTCGCCGATTCATAAGGTTGAGGATCTTCAGCGTCGTCTTGAGTCCCGTGGCATCGAGACCACGATTCGTAACTCCCGTGGTAACGATATTGACGCCGCTTGCGGACAGCTGAAGCAGCGCTTCAAAGTTCAGAAGAACGCATAGGGGAGTCGCATCCCAAAACGTTTCATGTGAAACATCGAACGACCCCGGTTACGGAATATGCAACCGGGGTCGTTTCATTTATTGACCTTAATTTTGAATCAGCTGCTACCTGTCCCATTTTTTACGGCCAAAATAAGGGGTCCTTGTCTCATGAATCAGACAAGGATCCCTCAAAATATGCTGAGTAATTGTTAGGTACCTAATAGCCTACATTTTCCCATTGGTTGCTGACCCAACCTTGATTAATCTTGGGATTCTTCGTTACCTGAGCAGTACGCATGGCAACATCTTCTGTCATAACATCCATTTTCTTTTTGGAAGTATCGACGATATCTTGCGCACCACGAAGCAAACGACCTCGAAGCTCATCGTCTGTCGCGATCTTATAGCCAGCAAAGGCACCAGCCGCGACAGTCGTCACCAATGCAATCGCTGTTAAAATCTTATTCCTCATCTTGGCCTCCTTGATCAAACTGAATCATTTCGCCAAGAATACGAGAGAGCTCTTCCTCGTCTTTAAACTCAATCTCAATCTTATTCTTTCCACGCGAGCTCTTCACACGCACGTTGGTATTAAATACCTGACGAAGCACACGGGCAGCCTTTTTAAAGGACTGAGGCGTTGCAGGCCTTGGCGTCTTAGGTGTCTCTCCGGCAGAAAACAACGGAGCAAGATTTTCTGTCGCTCTTACTGAAAGGCCCTCTGTAACAACTTTCTCTGCAAGTCGAATACGCGCTTCCTCATAGGGAACTGCAAGAATCGCACGTGCATGACCAGCAGTAAGTTTGCCCTCAAAAATCATCTGCTGAACTACTTCGGGGAGATCGAGAAGACGCAGCGAGTTTGTAATTGCAGAGCGTGACTTGCTTACCGCCTTCGACAATGCCTCCTGGGTCATACCGCTGGCATCGATAAGCTGGCGGTAGCCCTTAGCCTCTTCGACGGGATTTAGATCAGAACGCTGAAGGTTTTCGATAAGAGCAAGAGCTAGCATCTCTTCATCATTAACCTCTTTAATGATGACAGGCAGCTCCTCAAGACCAGCAAGCTTCGACGCCTGGTAACGACGCTCACCAGCGATGATCTCATAGCCGTTTCCATGCTTGCGAACCAAAAGCGGCTGCAAAACTCCATGTTCTTGGATTGACTCGCTCAACTCGCGAAGTTCAGTTTCGTTAAAATGAATTCGTGGCTGATTAGGGTTGGGAACGATATCCTCAATAGGTAGTTTTGTTTCATATGCGGTATTTGCAGCCGATGTAGCCGAACCACCGGTCTCATACTCGGCCTCTGAGACCAAAGCATTGAGTCCACGTCCCAATCCGCCACGTTTCTTTACACTAGGCACGCTTGATCACCTCTTTTGCAAGGTTCATATATGCTTTTGCACCCTTATTTTGAGGTGCATAGGTAATTACCGGTTCTCCAAAAGACGGAGCTTCAGAGATTTTAACCGTACGGGGGATCAACGTCTTAAACGCCTTATCACCAAAGTACGATTGAACCTCCTCAACAACCTGATTCGATAGAGAAGTACGCGAGTCATACATGGTCATAAGCACACCGTAGGTGTCTAAGCCCTTGTTCAGACGAGATTTGACCATCTTCATTGACTCAAGCAGCTTCGTAACGCCCTCGAGTGCGTAATACTCGCACTGGATCGGAATCAAAACGCTGTCTGCTGCGGTCAAAGCGTTGATAGTAAGCAGGCCGAGCGAAGGAGGGCAGTCAATGAAAATAAAATCGAACTCGTCCTGAATCGGCTCAAGCAAATCTTTGAGACGGGTTTCACGAGCAATTGCGCTTACGAGTTCAATTTCCGCGCCTGCAAGCTGAATTGTAGCCGGAATTACGAATACCTTTTTGCAATTTGTATCAAGAACAAGCGATTCTGCCGGCACATCATTCAACAATGCATCATAGATGCAGTGATCAAGGTCTTCTTTTTCAATTCCGAATCCACTGGTGCTGTTTCCCTGCGGATCAAAATCGACAATCAGTGTCTTACGACCCTGCTCACCCAGTGCTGCTGCAAGGTTTACAGCCGTCGTTGACTTACCGACGCCGCCTTTTTGATTGATGATTGCAATGATACGCGTGTCTTTTGCGCTCTTAGAACGCTTAACGTCGCGAAATCCCACGGTCCCTCCTGGTGTGTATTAAAGCTGTCAAACGGAGGATGTTTCACGTGAAACATTCCGAATCGATAGCAACTGCTATGTTTCACGTGAAACACTGCAAGCTGTTAGTGTCCATTATGTTTCACGTGAAACATCTAGGCAAGCGGATTCTTCTTTGCCATGCCATTTGCACGAGGCAATGAAACGGATGCTGAATGACTCTTCTTAAGAACAATGAACTCCCTGTGACCCAAGCCTTCAGGCAAATCAATTGCGTCATTCAGAAGCAAAGTGAAGCCGCAAATCTTAGCTGCTGACATGCCGGAAGCAAGCTCCTCATCCGAAGGATTGCCCTTGGTGATAACAAATAGCCCTCCATCCTTCAGGTACGGAGCCGCATACTCAACAAGAATCGGTAGAGGGGCCAGTGCGCGGGCGGTTACAACGGAGAACTGCTTCTTATGGCTTCGAGCATATTCTTCAAGACGATCATGAACCGCATGAGCATGTTTCAATCCAAGAGCATGGACAAAGGAATTAACCGCATCAACCTTCTTGCCAACAGAGTCAATATAAGTAGCTTTACGATGCGTGGTTATGGTTAATGGAATACCAGGGAAGCCCGCACCTGTTCCCATATCGAGCAAAGCTCCCTCAGGAGCCTTATTGATATAGGGGAGCAAAACAAGTGAGTCGAGGATATGAAGTACGGCAGCATCTTCTACGTTAAGAATACGGGTGAGATTGGTTGTCTTATTTGTTTCTAGAACCAAATCCAAATGCTGGATACATTTCCTCAGCTCAATATCAGTTACGCTCAAGGAATATTCTTTGCAATAGGAAGTTAGGCGACTCAACATCTCGTCAGCCTGCTGATCGGTAAGTACAAACAACAGAAGCTCCTTTCTGACAAAAATCAGCGTATCGAGAACTTTTGACAAAAAAAGGGGACGTGGAAACCACGTCCCCCTAGCATAAGCTCGAGTAGATTATCGAGCAACAATCACCACATGGCGATCAGGGTCAGAACCCTCAGAATGAGTATCGACCGCATCATTGCCACGAAGTGCAATGTGAACAAGTCGGCGCTCGTAGGCATTCATGGGCGGAAGCGAAACACTCTTGTGAGTGCGGATGGCACGCTCGGCAGCAGACTGAGCCATGGAGGCAACCTTGTCCTGACGGCGGCTCTTGTATCCCTCGACGTCCACTACAACCGGATACCTAAAGCCAAGCTTGCGGCTCACCAGCAAAGAGAACATAACCTGAAGGGCATCAAGGGTGCGACCATGACGGCCAATGAGAACAGCAAGATCGGGAGCCGTTACATCCAGAATCAGCTCACCCTCGTCACCCTCATACTCATCGATAGGAGAGTTGGCGGCATCGAAGTGCGAAAGGATGGAACGCAGGATGGAAATCGCAACATCGGCAATGGTGTCGAGCTCCTCATCGGTCAGCTCTTCACCAGCCTTGTAGCGCTGTGCAATCTCGGGATAATCGCCCGCGACCTGCGGGGCAACCTCCTCAAGCATATCCTCGATGATCTCTTCAGACATAACGTACTCCAAAAGTTAGGTACCTAAATAAGATTGATATCCCACTACTTCTTCTTGTGCGGGCGCGGCTTCTTCTCTCGACGAGTGACCTCAACCTGCAGCGGCGCGTTCTTAAGACGCTCCTCCTCATCGGCCTTGGCCTTCTCGATAACCTTCTGCGTCACAAAAATCTGCTGGATAACCTGCCAAGCAGACGAGACGTCGTAGTACAGCAGAACACCAACGGGAAGGCTCCAGCCCATCCAAAGCATCATGACCGTCATGACAACAGCCATCATACGCATGCTCTGAGCCTGCTGGCCGGTCTGGTTGCGCGACATATAGAGCTGCGGAATCAGGGTCAGGACGGCGAACAGAATCAGGCAGACCAGCGCAGGCAGCGCAACCATAAAGCCATCGGCAAAGGAAGCGCTCGGCGTGGTGGTCAGGTCGGGCAGGATGTTGAAGAACGAGAACGTGCCGTCGTTAAAGTACTGCGGCAGGTTGCGCAGCAACGTAAACAGGGCGAACAGGACAGGCATCTGGATCAACAGCGGCAAACAACCAGCCATCGGGTTGAACTTGTTCTCGCTGTAGAACTTCTGCATCTCCTCGGCCTGGCGCTGAGGATCGTCGGCATAGCGCTCCTGGATCTCGAGCATCTTGGGCTGCAGCACCTGCATGCGAGCCGTCGACTTGGTCGACTTGAGCATGAGCGGCGTCAGCAGCAGACGGATGATGACCACCAGGATGATGATGGACAGGCCCCAGTCGACCGCAAAGGTCTGGATGAGCTTGAGCAGCTCGAAAAGGATGTTAACGATCCAATCCCACATGTAAGTTTTCCTCCGATAGCGAGTGCCCGCTAGGGCACAGGGTCATAACCGCCGACGTGCAGGGGATTGCAGCGAGCGATGCGCCTCACGGCAAGCCAGCAGCCTCTCAAAACACCGTGCTTCTCAATCGCCTGGACGGCGTATTGCGAGCACGTTGGGTAATAAATGCAGGCGTCAGGCAATAAGGGCGAAATAACCTGTTGATATATGCGAATAGGAGCGATGGCAACACGTCGCAAAACGTGATTGCTCATCGCTCCTCCCCGGCAACGCCGGCGCGCTTCATAAGCGAACGCAACGCCTTGTCCATCTCCTGCGGCGAGGAAACCCTCGTCTTGGGAGTTGCAAACAAGATGATGTCATAACCCGCAACGGGAAATCCGCAGCTGCGGGCGGCCTCGCGCATCACACGCTTAGATCGGTTGCGCACGACAGCACAACCGAGTCGCTTAGCACCAACGAAGGCGACCCTTCCGGAGTCGCCTTCGCCAACCGATTCACATATGGTCATTCGAATCAGAGGGTGATTGAAACGACGCCCCTGACTGAACACATGCTCGAAATCTTGCCGAGACTTAATAGTCTTCATGCGAGATGTGTGTATCGCTGCTAGACAGTGAGACGCTTGCGGCCCTTGGCACGACGACGGGCGAGCACGGCACGACCACCCTTAGTGGCCATACGGGCACGGAAGCCATGGGTCTTGGCACGCTTACGCTTATTAGGCTGATACGTACGCTTCATCTTAAGTTCCTCCTGCTGCATTTCGAGTGTCCGCGGGGACGCGGACGCAGATATAGACACGTGAGCTTGAAGATTGTAGGGAAATCAATGTTCAAATGTCAAGAAATCAAAGGTAAAAGGTTGCGCAGTTCACACGGTTCCCCCATAAGCACAACCGAAATTTGCGCCTCATGGCAACTTTTCACGATATTTCATCTAGTTTTCAACAGGTCATGTTGGCAATGTTGAAAACTTTTCGCCCGTTTTCCAAAGTTTTCAACAGGTTTTGAAAAGTTGTCGAAAGATGAGAAACGTTGCACGGTGAGCTACTATTTGTTCGAAACCTTTTGAAAGATTGCGAGCGGCATGTCTGACGACTTTTACACCATGGTCGATTCCGGAGACCCGGCACCCGACAACGAGCATATCACCGGCGTGCGCGAAGAGCGTGCGGAAGGCGAGCAGACGACCACGCAGGCGCCAAAAGCCATGTACGCCGCGCGCATCGCCGTCTATGACGACATGCTGTCGACACCGCGGGTGATCGTCATTGATCCGCAAGATGTCCGCACGTATTTGGAAGAGACGACCAACACCGTCTACCAGTGCATGAAAGAACAAGGTGGCCATATCTCGCTCATGGTCATCCGCGAGATTGTCGAAAACTTTATCCACGCACACTTTGCCGAGCCCATCATCTCGATTCTGGACGGCGGAGACACCATCCGCTTTGCTGACCAAGGACCCGGCATCGACGACAAGGAACGTGCTTTCGACTTTGGCGTTACCAGCGCAAACAGCAAGATGAAGCGCTATATCCGTGGAACCGGAGCAGGGTTTCCCATGGTGCAGGAGTATTTGGAAAACGCCGGCGGTGCCGTATCCATCGAGGACAACATGGGCAACGGCACCGTGGTTACGGTAAGCCTGAACCCTAAACGCGTGCAGGAAATCGAGCGTGCCGGCGGACGCGGCGCTGCCGTGCGGCCCGAGACGGAGCAGCCCACATATCCCCTGCCGGGAGCTTTTGCGCAGCAGCCCGTGGCAACGCAGCAGATGCAGCCCCCCGTGGGACAGATGCAGCAGCCCGGAATGCTTCCCACACAAGAACCCCAGGCGGCATCTATGTCGATGCCGCCAAACATGCCAGAGGCCATGCCACTGGCTGATCAGGATGCAGCAGCAATGCAGCAGGCGACGGGGGCGCCGGGTGGCCAGCAAATGGGCTATCAGCCGTACCAACAGGGATATCCATATCAGCAGATGCCGCCACTGGGGTATGGCCAGCAGTTCCCGCAGCAGTACCAGCAGGGATATCAGCAGCCGTACCAGCAGATGCCGCAGCAGCAGTACAACCCCTGGGCCCAGCAGACGCCTCCGCAGCCTTACCAACAGTGGCCTCAAAGTTTTCAACAGCAAATGCCGCCGACGCAGAGTTCTCAACAACCAGCAGCTCAAATGATGTATCCTAATGCAGTAAATCAGTATGCACAGCCACAACCGGACGTGTTCGTAAGCGATCGCGGCAACGCCGCGCTGGGCTATCTGGCGCAAAATCAAGCGTGCGGCGCAACCGATCTTGCGAGGGCGTTTGGAAACTCGGCCCCCACTTGGTCACGCACGCTCAATGACTTGGCGCAGGCCGGCTTGGTCATCAAGCATGGCCAGAAATACCATCTGACCGAACTCGGCGCCGCTCGCGTGCGAGCTCAGAGCTAAAGAACGGGAGAGACAGTGGACGAGGAAGCAAGCATCATCCTGGGGGATGCCATCGCCTTTTGCCAGCGCGACGGCCAAGATGCACGCCTCATCAACATGCTGGGGCAATCGCGCGCCATAAGCCTGACCGAAGATACGCTCACGATCGAGGCCCCCTCGCGCTTTGCCATCGCGCAGCTCAAAAAGCATCAGCCGACTATTGAGGCTTATCTGGAAGAAATCGCCTTTGCACCGATTGCGCTCGACATCGTGGCGCCGCAAGGCGCCGCGACGGAATCCGCTGCCGCGACGGCGCCCGCCACGGCTCCCGCTGCTTCCCCGACGGTACCAGCCTCCGCAAGCGACGTGCCGACAATCGAGCACCAGCACAGCGATGTTTCCCGTGAAACCATGGCGCCGTTGACGAGCGCGGCGGCGACGTCAACGAACGCACCCGTCACGCACATGCCCATCGCTCACGACGCAGCGGCGGGCGCGGATTCGGGCATTGCAATCAAGAACACGCTCTCGGCCGATGATTTTCGTCGCATGATGAACCAGATGAAGGGCGGAGCGCCGACCAAATCCACGCAAGCTGCGACCCCCGCTTCACCCATGCCAGCACCGACCGTGCCGGCCGAGCAGAATACGGATGGAGCCCCGCTCGCCGCGAACTCAAAATTTACCTTTGAGAACTTTGTCTACGGCCCCGAGAACAGCCATGCCTATCGCTCGGCACTCAAGTTTGCCGCCCTCGCGGACGAGCGCGGCACATGCACATCACTGTTCATCTACGGCAAATCGGGCCTGGGCAAGACGCACCTGCTGCTTGCCATCAAAAACGAGCTCGCCGAGAAGTCGCCCGAGATCAAGGTCAAGTACGCCAACTCCCAGGCATATCTGGACGACCTGATGACCGAGTTCGACCGCCAAAAGAAGAGCAACGCCCCCATCATGCAGGCGTACCACGGCGTGGACGTGCTCATCATCGATGACATCCAAAACATCATCGGCAAGCGCGCGAGCGTGGACTACTTTTTCCAGCTCATGGACGAGTTCATCCGCAACAACAAGAAAGTCGTCATCGCGGCAGACCGCGCCCCCAAGGACCTGAGCATGGACGAGCGTCTGACCAGCCGCTTCAACGCCGGCATGCTCTGCCTAGTCGCAGAGCCCAGCTACGAGATGAAATACAAGATCTTGCAGCGCTATTACGAGAACACCATCGTCGCCGCTCCCGAGGCAGGCGACGACTCGCTGCTGGCGGCCTATGGGGGCGACGGCGGGCACCTGACCGATGAGCACTTTAAGCACATGGCAGAGGTGTCGGGCACCAACATCCGCGAACTCGAGAGCTTCTGCGAGCGCTGCGCCGGCGAGGCGGGCGACCGCGAACGCGAGGGCGGGGAGCTCACCTTTGACGATATCGACGCCATCGCCAGCCAGTACTTCGACACATCGGCCAAAAAGATCAACGTGCAAACGGTTCAGTCCGTCATCGAAGAGCAGTACGGCGTGACGCACGAGGAGCTCATCGGCCCGCGTCGCAACGCCAATATCGCCAAAGCACGCCATATCGCTATCTACCTGGCCATCGAGATGTGCGAGATGACGACCACGGCGGTGGGCGCCGAATTTGGCAACCGCAACCACTCGACCGTCAGCACGAGCTACAAAAAGGTCCAGAAGATGATCCAGGAAGACCGCACCGTCACCGAAGACCTTAAGTCGCTGCGCGATAAAATTACACTGCGCTCGTAGGGAAATAGAGACACCTGTTGAAAACTTGTCGAAACCACGGGCATAAGGTGTCTAAAACCCAACCCGCGGTGATGAAAAGTTTTGCGCAGGTTTTGAACGTGGAAAACCACCCCTGTTGCACACAGGTTGCTGTCGATTCTCTTTTTGGGTCTGGCCTGCGTCTTTGGGAGTAATCAACAGTTTCGTCAGTGCTATTACTATTATTAAGATATTTATATCTATAGAAAGGTATTAAAAGATGAAGTTCACCGTCAGCCAGAGCTCGCTTACACAAGCCATCGGCGTCGTTATGAAGGGTGTCGCTTCGGCATCCACCCTCCCCATCCTGTCGGGCGTGCTCGTTAAGGCCCAAGACGGCATCTTGGAATTCCAGACCTCTAACTACACCATCTCGATCCGTCATCGCATCGCGGCGCATGTCGAAGAAGAGGGCGAGATGGTTATCCCCTGTAAGATGCTCTCCAATATCACCAAGACCCTCCCCGATGCCCCGGTCACCTTTGAGCTGTCCGAGCGCCAGGTGCTGATTGGTTGCGAGAAGAGCTCTTTCCGCCTGAACACGCTCGATGCTAATGACTTCCCCGAGTTTCCGGCCTATGCCATCGAGAGCGCCGTGGAACTGCCGACCGATATCTTGTCCGAGATGGTCGGCCGCGTGTGGCGCGTCACCTCGACCGACAAGGCCCGCCCCATCCTGGGTGGCGTGCACATGAAGGTCGAGAACAACACCGTGCGCCTGGTGGCGACCGATTCCTTCCGTTTGGCCGTGTGCGATACGCAGGTCGAGACCTCAACCCTCGAGGGCTCCTTTGAACTCAACGTTCCGGCTGACGCCTTTAACGACGCACTGAACATCATGGCCAGCCAGGCGACCATCATGATCGGGGCTACCGACACCCAGGTCGTCTTTGAGGCCGGCAACACCACCTACGTGTCGCGCCGCATCGAGGGCGTGTACCCCAACTACAAGCAGCTCATCCCCGATTCGTGCGTGACGAGCGTCAAGATCGACGTCGCCGCCTTTAACGCCGCCCTCAAGCGCGTGGCCGTTATCGCGAGCGCCAACCCCGCCGTCAAGTTCGAGATCGATGTCGAGAACGGGCAGATGGGCCTGTCCTCCATCTCCAATGACCAGGACCTTGCGCAGGAGACGATCGATGTCGAGGCCGAGGGCGAGTCGGGTACCATCGCCTTCAACTACCACTACATCTTCGGCTGCCTCAATGCCCTGTCCAAGGAGAAGGAGATCACGCTGGAGCTCAAGAGCTACTCGCAGGCGGGCATCTTCAAGTCCTACGACAAGATCAACTACCTGTACCTGGTCATGCCGGTTCGCATCTAGCGCTGCGCCATGACCATGTTCGCCCGCGATCTTTCCGTCGCGCACTACCGCAGTTTCGAGAGCTATCGCCTTGCCCTGGACGAGGGCGTGACGATACTTGCGGGACCCAACGCGGCGGGAAAGACCAATCTCATAGAGGCGCTGCAGCTGCTGACGAGCGGCGCCTCGTTTAGGCATCCGACCGCAGCCGAGCTCGTTCATGACGGCGTGGGCTCGTGCAAGGTCGAGCTGAGGCTCGAGGGCGACGGCCGCGTGCTTGATATGGGATTGAGCGCGGAGGACGGTAAGCGCTCGTTTAGCCGCAACGGCAAGAGATGCTCTGCCGCCGGTGTGCGCGGGGTTCTGCCGAGCGTGCTGTTTTGCCCCGACCATCTGGACATGGTTAAGCGGGGCGCCAGTGTGCGCCGCGCCGCCCTCGATGACTTTGGCATGCAACTGAGCGCACGCTATGCCGATCTTGCGAGCACCTATGGGCGCTGCGTGACCCAGCGTAACGCCTTGCTCAAGGAAACCTGGTGCTGCCGTGAGATGCTCGGCGCGTGGAACGATTCGATTGCCCGCGCGGGCGCGGCTCTGCTCGTGCACCGGTTGGCCCTGCTCGACCGGCTGGCGGGCCATGTGCGTACTGCCTACGGGCAAGTGGCGTCCGGTGAAGCCGCCAACGTGTCCTATGCGTCCACGCTGGGGGATTTGCCCCAGGTGGAGGATCGCGAAGAGCTGAAGGGCTGGGCGTACGAGCGCATGCTGGCCGCCCTTGATGAGCACGCCGACGAGGAAATTCGCCGCGGCGTGACGTTGGTGGGACCGCATCGCGACGAGATTGAATTTACCGTGGCGGGTCGCTCCGCTCGTTCATTTGCCAGCCAAGGACAGCAGCGAACGTTGGTACTGTCCTGGAAGGTGGCCGAGGTGGCCGTGGCTCGCGATGTTCTGGGTACTGCTCCGCTGTTGCTTCTGGACGACGTGATGAGCGAGCTCGACGGCGAGCGCCGCGGTGCTTTTCTGCGGCTGATCGGCGATGATATCCAAACGGTCATAACCACGACCAACCTGGGATACTTTACCGATGACCTGCTTGATCGAGCCAAGGTGGTGAGCATGGGTGAGACGTGCTAATTACGAGCGCGAGAGCGAGACGGTCGCCTTCAGTGGGTTTTTGAACGCAGAGCGCCAGCGCATCCTGGCGACTGCAACGCCTGAGCGCCGTGCGCAGATGGAGGCTGCCGAGGAGTCGCGCGCGGTCTATCGCGCGTGGAACGCGGTGTGCTCGGGCACGCGCGAGGGGCGGCATGTGACGGGCCTGCGCTACCTGCCCGAGTCCAATGAGCTGCTGGTATATCTCGACTCGCCCTCGTGGACGCAGGAAATGACGTTGTTGCGCGAGATCATCCGCGCGCGCATGGAGCGCGCCGGTGCGCATGTGGATGGCCTGGTGTTCAAAACCACCGCGCCCGGTCACACGCCGCCCGCCGCCAAGGAGCGCCTTCGCCCAGCGGCGACCGAGCGCCCGCCGGCCCCACACGCCGACCTCAGCGATGCCGAGCGCACCGAGATTGAGCGCCAAGTGGCGCCCATCGAAGACCAAAAACTGCGCGAGGCCCTCGAGAACGCCATGAGAGCCAGTGCCGAGTGGGCCAAGGGCGTGCAAAGCAAAAAAGAGCCTTAAATCGCATCTGGTGGCCTTGTAGAGCCAAATACCCTCGTTCCCGAGGGTATTTTTTTACGATAAACTAGTAAGGCTGTACACATTTTCTTGACTGAAGGAGGACGTGTGGCAAACGAAAACGATTACGATGGCGGCGAGATTAAGATTCTCGAAGGTCTCGAGGCCGTTCGTAAGCGCCCGGGCATGTATATCGGCTCGACGAGCGCCAGCGGTCTGCATCACCTGGTGTGGGAGATCGTTGACAACTCCGTCGACGAGGCCATGGCCGGTTTCTGCACCGAGATCCAGGTGACGGTCCACGCCGACAACTCCATCACGGTCGTCGACAACGGGCGCGGTATCCCCGTCGACGAGCACCCTGTTAAAAAGATCCCGACGCTCGAGGTCGTCATGACGATCTTGCACGCCGGCGGTAAGTTCGATAATTCGGCCTATAAGGTCTCGGGCGGCCTGCACGGCGTTGGCATCTCCGTCGTCAACGCACTGTCCAAGCGCGTGGTCGTTCAGGTTCGTCGCGACGGCAACACCTACGAGATGGAGTTCTCGCGCGGCAAGACCGTCAAGAAGATGGAGGTCGTGGGCACCTCGGATTCGACGGGCACCACCGTTACCTTCTGGCCCGACGACGAGATCTTCGAGACCTGCGTCTACGATTTCGATACGCTGCACAACCGTCTGCAGGAGACGGCGTTCCTCAATAAGAACCTCAAGATCGTGCTGACCGACGAGCGCGAGGCGACTCTCCACGTGGAGGAGTTTTGCTACGAGGGTGGTATCATCGACTTCGTCAAGTTCCTCAACGAGGGCAAGGACGTCCCCGAGGCCTTTAAGGAGCCTATCTACATCGAGGGCAAATCGGATCCGGACGCACCTGTGGCCAAGATGGGCGAGGTCGAGGTTTCCCTGCAGTGGAATAGCGGTTACGGCGAGAACGTCATGTCGTTTGCCAACGACATCTACACCCCCGAGGGCGGCATGCACCTTGAGGGCTTCCGCACCGCGCTCACCCGCGTGATCAACGATTACGCGCGCAAGCAGAACCTGCTCAAGGAAAAAGACGCCAACCTGACCGGCGACGATGTGCGCGAGGGCCTTTCGGCCGTTATCTCGGTCAAGCTGCCCGATCCGCAGTTTGAGGGCCAGACCAAGGCAAAGCTCGGCAGCTCCTATATGCGAGCGCTCACGCTCAAGATTGTGACCGACGGCCTTGTCGATTACCTCGAGGAGCATCCCAAGCCCGCTCGCGAGATCGTCAAGAAGGCGCAACAGGCCTGCAAGGCGCGCAATGCCGCCCGCAAGGCGCGCGAGGCGACCCGCCGCAAGAGCCTGCTCGAGACGGCGTCCCTGCCCGGTAAGCTCGCTGACTGCTCGGTGCGCGATGCCGAGCTGACCGAGCTCTTCATCGTAGAGGGCGACTCGGCAGGCGGTTCGGCCAAGGACGGCCGTCGCCGAGACATCCAGGCGATTCTGCCCCTGCGCGGCAAGATTTTGAACGTCGAACGCGTTGGTGACCATCGCGCGTTCTCGAGTGACACCATCCAGTCGCTGATTACCGCGATCGGCTGCGGCGTCACGACGAGTGCCGGCGACGGCGGCGACTTCGATATCACCAAGGCGCGCTACCACAAGATCATCATCATGACCGATGCAGACGTCGACGGTGCGCATATCCGCATCCTGCTGCTGACGTTCTTCTACAAGTACATGCGTCCGCTGATCGATGCCGGCTACGTCTATGTTGCCTGCCCGCCCATCTTTGGCATTAAGGTGCGCAACAAGATCCACTACGTGTATCCCAACGGCCGCCAGCCCGAAGACGAGATCCTGCGCGACACCATCCAGAGTCTGGGCCTGAACCCCGACGATAACGACGAGGACGGCAAGGCCAAGGACGGCAAGATTACCAAAAAGCGCAAGGGCTATACCGTCCAGCGCTACAAGGGCCTGGGCGAGATGGACCCCAAGCAGCTTGCCTCGACGACGATGGACCCCAAGACCCGCATTCTGCAGCGCGTGTCGATCGAGGACGCCGTGGTGGCGGACCGCGCCGTGCGCGAGCTGATGGGTTCCGAGGTCGGCTATCGCCGCGAGTACATCGAGAAACATGCACATGATGCACGATTCTTAGATGCCTAACCTGTTCGGCTTTCCCAGCCACCGCACCTTCGCCCTCAATCGTCGGTCGCGTACCCAAGTACGCTTCCCTCCTCTTTCGGGCGAATCTGCGGCACCTGGAAAAGCCGTCTCCGTGGTAGGGAACAAATTAGACCACGCAAACCATGAGGAGGTAACGTGGCAGACGATATCAACAATAACGAGGGTATGGACGAGGCCGGCGATGCCGGTATGCCCGATGATCTGAAGCGCCTGCTTGCCCGTGCTGAGCAGGGCGAGGACGGCGATCCGGACGCCTATAACCCCGATGCCGATGATGATGAGGAGGAAGACGACGACGCCGAGCTCGAGGAGAGCTTTGGCGAAGTCGATCGCGGCGCCTCGGCCGGCGAGGATATCAACGGCGGCCAGCTCCAGATTTCGGAGTTTGGCCGCGAGATGAAGCAGTCGTTCATCGAGTACTCGATGTCGGTCATCACGGCGCGCGCCCTGCCGGACGTGCGCGATGGCTTAAAGCCGGTGCACCGTCGCATCCTGTACGCAATGAACGAGAGCGGCATCTACCCCAACCGTCCGCACAAGAAGTCGGCCTGGACGGTCGGCGAAGTTATCGGTAAGTACCATCCGCACGGCGACTCCGCGGTCTATGAGGCCATGGTCCGCCTGGCGCAGTGGTTCTCCATGCGCACGCCGCTCATTGACGGTCACGGCAACTTCGGCAACATCGACGGCGACGGCGCCGCCGCCATGCGTTACACCGAGAGCCGCCTGGCGAAGCCCGCCATGGAGCTCTTGCGTGACCTGCAGAAGGACACCGTCGACTGGCAGCCCAACTACGACGAGTCGCTCGCCGAGCCCGTGGCACTGCCCGCGCGTTTCCCCAACCTGCTGGTCAACGGCAGCCAGGGCATCGCCGTCGGCATGGCCACCAACATCGCCCCGCACAACCTCACCGAGGCGATCGAGGCCACGTGCTACCTGATCGACAACCCCGACGCCACCGTCGATGAGCTCATGCAAATCATGCCCGGCCCGGACTTCCCCACCGGTGCCATCATCATGGGCAGTGCCGGCATTAAGCAGAGCTACGAGACCGGCCGCGGCTCCATCACCGTGCGCGCCAAGGCTCATGTGGAGTCCACCAAGACCGGCCGTAGCCGCCTGGTCTTTACCGAGATTCCCTACATGGTCAACAAGGGCACCCTGCAGGAGAAGATCGCCCAGCTCGTCAACGACAAGCGCATCGAGGGTATCTCGGATATGCGCGATGAGTCCAACCAGAAGGGTATCCGTCTGGTCATCGAACTCAAGAAGGGCGTCATCCCGCAGGTCGTGCTCAACAACCTGTACAAGTACACCTCGTTGCAGACGACCTTTGGCGCCAACAACCTGGCGCTTGTCAACGGCGTTCCCAAATGCCTGAGCCTGCGCGAGATGCTGCAGCACTACGTCGACCACCAGGTCGACGTCGTCACCCGCCGCACCCGCTTTGACCTCAAGAAGGCCCAGGCGCGTGCCCATATCCTCGAGGGCTATCTGATGGCCCTTGACCATATCGACGAGGTCATCAGCATCATCCGCTCCTCGCAGACCGACTCCGAGGCCAGCGGTCGCCTGATCGAGCGCTTTGGCTTTACGCCCGAGCAGACTACGGCCATCCTCGAGATGAAGCTCCGCCGCCTGACCGGCCTGGAGCGCGACAAGATTCAGGAAGAGCTGGACGGCTTGCGCCGCGCCATCGCCTACTACGAGGACCTGTTGGCGCACGAGGAGAAAATCCTGGGCGTCATCAAGGAAGAGATGCGCGAGATTTCCAAGAAGTTCGGCGACAAGCGCCGCACCGAGATCAGCCATGTCGAGAAGGATCTGGACGTCGAAGATCTGATTGCCGACGAGGACATGGTCGTGACCATCACCCACACCGGCTACGTCAAGCGCATCCCGGTGGCCGCCTATCGCGCCCAAAAGCGTGGCGGCAAGGGCGTGTCGGGCGTCAACCTCAAAGAGGACGACGTTATCGACGAGATGTTTATCGCGTCCACGCACGAGTACGTGCTGTTCTTCTCGAGCAAGGGCAAGGTCTATCGCCTGAAGGTGCACGAGCTGCCGGTTGGCACGCGCCAGGCGCGCGGCACCGCGATCGTCAACCTGCTTCCTTTCGAGGAAGGCGAGAAGATCGCGAGCGTCATCAGCTGCCGCGAGTTCCCCGCCGACGAGTACCTGATGTTTGCCACCAAGAGCGGCATGGTCAAGAAGACCGTGATGAGCGCCTACGACCGTAGTCGCCGCGACGGCCTGATCGCCATCAACCTGAGGGACGACGACGCGCTGCTCGCTGTACGTCGCGTGCGCGAGGGTGACAAGATTATCATGGCAACCACCGCGGGCAAGGCGATTATGTTCCCCGAGGACCAGGTGCGCGCCACCGGTCGCGATACCAGCGGCGTCCGCGGTATCGGTCTGAAGGACGGCGTGAGCGTTCTGGGCATGGAAGTCACTAACGGCAACGGCGATCTATTCGTCATCACCGAGCGCGGCTACGGCAAACGCACGCCGGTCGCGGACTACCCGGAGCAGAATCGCGGCGGTCAGGGCGTCTACACCATCCAGATGACCGAGCGTAAGGGTAACCTCGCGGCCATGAAGACGGTGGGCCCGCAACACGAGCTGTTCATCGTGACGGAGGGCGCGACGGTCATTCGCGTCAAGACCGACGAGATCAGCCAGACCGGCCGCGCCACCCAGGGCGTCAAGATGATGACCGTCGACGACAACGACCGCGTATGCGCTGTCGCCCGCATGACGGCAGCCAAGGAAAAGCCCGAAGGCGAAGCCACAGAAAACGGCTCTGCTTCCGAAGAAACCCCTGTCGATCTAGGCGACGGCAACGACATGCCAGAAGATCTCCTCGACGAGTAAGAGGCCCTGGCTGGTAGAAAATATCAGACCCCATATATCGGCGGTCGGCGCACTGCGCGCCGACCGCTTTTTTGAAAACCTTGGGACTCGTGTTCGCCCCGGTCGCACGGCGACATGTGAAGTCGATCGCGAGTTCCGCACGAGCCAGAGAGCACTTAATGTGCTCTCTGTGCGAGCAGGACTGTCCGAGCAGGCGACTTCGCATGCCGCCGGGCAGCCGGGGCCGACACCCCTCAAAGATTTTCAAAAAAGTTGTTGACGCGCGCGTAACGACTCGTCTAATATATCCCTTGCGCGATGGACCTGTAGCTCAGTTGGTTAGAGCGTCCGGCTGATAACCGGGAGGTCACAAGTTCGAATCTTGTCAGGTCCACCACTTTCTTTCGCAATAAACACCCCAGCGAGAGCCGAGTCGCCGCTGGGGTGTTTATTACTGTCTCCGTGGGGGTTTAGCTCAGCTGGGAGAGCGCGGGCTTTGCAAGCCTGAGGTCAGGGGTTCGATCCCCCTAACCTCCACCATGATGGACCTGTAGCTCAGTTGGTTAGAGCGTCCGGCTGATAACCGGGAGGTCACAAGTTCGAATCTTGTCAGGTCCACCATCAAAACTGTGAAGAGCCCTGGGGCATTGCCTCGGGGCTTTTTTCTTGTCTGCGATAAATCTCATTTTGGTTTTGTGTGCTGTGCGAAAGATTGGGTAGTATAGCTATTCAATGCGGTGGAGCTGCCGCGTGTTAACCGCTACGTACCGGAGGTGTTCCATGGTTCGTGTCGACATAGAGACCATCGTCATGGCCGCCGGTCCCGTGCCATCGCTTATCGTGCTTCGCGAGCGCTGCAGCAAGTCGGACTCGCCCGCGCCACTGCGTTCCCTTTCCATTCAGACTGGTTCGTTTGAAGCTGCTGCCATCAGCCGCGGCATCGATAGCGGTCGCGCCGAGCGCCCGATTACCCATGACCTGTTGCTCGATACTGTTGGCGCCCTGGGTGCCAAGCTCGAACGCATCGAAATCGTTCGCGCCGAGCCGCCCGTGTTTTACGCGACGGTTGTCGTGTTGGCCGATGGCAACGAGCATAAGATCGATGCGCGTCCGAGCGACGCCATCGCCCTCGCCGTACGCAGTAATGCCCCCATGTTCGTTGAAGACGACATCATGAATCGCCTGGGCACCGTTTCTGCCCATGCCGAGGAAGTCGACGACGAGCAAGAGTTCGAGAAGTTCGACGAGTTCGTCCATACGCTCTCCCCCGATGACTTCTAAATGCGGGGCGTCCAGGCTGCGGAGCGTTCGCTGATGGCCGGCGGTATGTCGGCTGAGGCGGCTGCGATCGCCCGCGAGGCCCAGATGCGCTCGGAGGCTTCTGAGGCGGCTCGCATTGCCTATGTGACGCAGGCCCGCACGCTTCGCGAGCGCCGCGGCTCGTTTATCAAGATGGTTGTCGTCTCCGTCCTTGTCGCGGCAATCTGCTCGCGCCTTCGTGGTACAGTTGGTGCGCTTGGGTTTTCGATCTCTACGGGCCTTGTGATCTGGGGTGTGGTCGATGCGGTAATGCTGACCAGTCAGATCAAGGTGCTCGACAAGCGCGCAGCGGACATGATGCGCGCCCGCGACGCTGCCGCCAGGATCGCCGCCGAGGCACAAGAACTGTAACGACGCCAGACTCGATGGGAAGGTCTAAAGATGGCACAGGATATGCAGGACGCCGGTAACGTCTCCGCCGAGCTCGACGCCATGGTGTGCGATCTGATCGGCGCGTTCTTGGACGACCTTGCCGCCGGTGAAAACCCTGGCGTGGTCGTGGCAATTGAGGACGCCGCTTCCAACCGTTATCTGGCGGCGCTCGATGAGGATGGCGAAGAGGCGTGCCTCGAGGCGGCCACCAACTTTATCTCCGAGCACAAGATGGGTCTTAAGGACGAGGGCCTGGGCCGTATCGCTCGCTATGCCATCGGCTACACCGGCTGCGTCGAGATTGACGGCGGCTATCACGATGCTCTGCTCGTGAGCTTCTTCGAAACCACGCTCGAGAGTGGTTTTTCGGCATATGTGCTGTATGAGGGCATGGGCGCCGGCGATGGTTTTATGTGGAGCGACCCTGAACCTGCAGGTGAGGAAACCCCTCTCATCTAAAATCGCTAAAATAAACGAGTTTTCGGTAAAAGGCTCAATATTCCCGCTGAGCGTTGCATTGCTGGGCGGGTCGCATACGCGTGCCGGTTGTATATAGATAGAAGATAGGGGAACTACATGCGCGTAGACAATCTGAGGAACATCGCCATCATCGCTCACGTCGACCACGGCAAGACGACGATGGTCGACAAGCTCCTGCGTGCCACGGACGCCTTCCGTGCCAACCAGCAGGTCGAGGACCGCGTCCTGGATTCTAACGACCAGGAGCGTGAGCGCGGCATTACGATTCTCGCCAAGAACATCTCTATCGAGTACAAGGACGTCAAGATCAACGTCGTCGACACCCCGGGCCACGCCGACTTCGGCGGCGAGGTCGAGCGCGTGCTGCGTATGGCTGACGGCGCCCTGCTGCTGGTTGACGCTTTTGAGGGCCCCATGCCCCAGACCCGCTTCGTGCTGCGTCACGCTATCGACACCGGCCTTAAGATCATGATCGTCATCAACAAGATCGACCGTCCGGGTGCTAACCCCGAGAAGGCCTACAACGACTGCCTCGACCTTATGGCCGACCTGGGCGCCACCGACGACCAGCTTGAGTTCGCCATGGAGCACGTGGTCTACGCCAGCGCCATGAACGGCTTTGCCCGCCTTGACCCCAACGACGGCAACATGGACATGTACCCGCTGCTCGACATGATCATCGACGACATGCCTGCGCCCGAGGTTGACGAGAACGCCCCGCTGGCCATGCAGTGCGTGACCATCGACCACTCCAACTTCGTCGGTCGCATCGGTATCGGCCGTGTGTACTCTGGCACCATCCACCAGGGCGACCAGATTCTGGTTGTGAAGAACGACGGCTCCAGCGCCACCGCTACCGTCAAGCAGCTCTTTACCTTCGACTACCTGGGCCGCACCGAGTGCCAGGAAGTCGGCGCCGGCGATATCGCCGCTGTCGTGGGTATTGACCGCACCGATATCGGCGATGTTTACACCGACCCCGAGAACCCTGTCGAGCTCGAGCCCATCGAGATCGACCCGCCGACCCTGTCCATCGTCTTTGAGGCTTCGACCTCCCCGCTCGTCGGCCGCGATGGCGACATCGTGGGCGCCCGTCAGCTCAAGGAGCGCCTGTTCAACGAGGCCGAGAACAACGTGACCATGAAGATCGAGGAGCTCGAGGACAAAAGCGGCGTCGAGGTCTCTGGCCGCGGCATCCTGCACCTGTCCGTCCTGATGGAGTCCATGCGCCGCGAGGGCTTTGAGTTCCAGGTCGGCCGTCCCCGCGTTCTGTTTAAGAAGGACGAGAACGGCAACAAGATGGAGCCTGTCGAGCAGGCCGTCGTCGAGTGCCCGGACGAGTACTCGGGCAAGGTCGTTGAGGTCTTCGGTACCTCCGGCGGCATCATGACAAGCATGGACACCTCGGGCATCGTGACGCACCTCGAGTTCAAAATCCCGACGCGCGGCATCATGGGTCTTAAGAACCGCATCATGAACGTCACCCACGGCGAGGGCGTGTTCTACCACACCTTCCTGGAGTATGGTCCCTATGCCGGCGAGATCGGCAACCGTCAGAACGGCGCCATGATTTCTATGACCACCGAGAAGGCCGTCGCCTACGCTCTGGGCACGTTGCAGGAGCGCGGCCAGCTGTTCGTTGAGCCGGGCACCGAGTGCTATGAGGGCATGATCGTGGGCGAGCGCAGCAAGGCTGGCGACATGGTCGTCAACATCGCCCGTACCAAGAACCTGGGCAACCAGCGTTCCTCGACCTCCGATATCTCCGTCCAGCTGGTGCCGCCTCGCACCTTCTCGCTGGAGGAGGCGCTGGAGTATATCGCCGACGACGAGCTGGTCGAGATCACTCCCAAGAACATCCGCCTGCGCAAGCGTCTGCTCAACGCCACCGACCGCAAGAAGGCTGCCGTCCGCGCCGGCCAGGTCAACAAATAAGCGCTGGGGCTTATAACCGCCAATAAGAAAGGGCGTCGACCGCAATGGTCGGCGCCCTTTTTGGTGCAAGGGGACAGGTTACTTTGCACCACGGTGGAGGAGGTTATCCCCCGAGCGGCTTTCCAGCCAAAGTAAAGTTGTTTAAACATATACATAATTCCACAGGATATAACCGCTTTGATACAAAACCGTTAACAGATAAATATCAACTGGTATTACATTAAAAGACCTCTTTACCAGCGGTTTACATGATTGGTATCTATACTGTATTTTATGCATGTGGTATAGACGAACCGTCTTAGAAGTTGCCCCCAATGGGTTCTTGCAATGCGCTAGGTAGGTTCTCGTAGATGTTGGGGCTTGTGTTCGATCCGACGATTCGCCGTATTCCACACTGTGTTGTAGGAATTAAGGGACAACTATGGACGCACACCGCTCGCGGTCGCTTGGTATGGCGGCCCTGATCTTCATTTTGATTAGCCTCACCGCCGCAGTTTTTCACGGCGCAGCCCCCGTGCGCGCCGATGACGTTGCGAAGCCCGATCCGATTGCGATCGATGGGGATACGGCGACGGTTGATGTCAGGCTGTATACCGATGAGCACCACACTCAAAAGCTCGAGGATCCCGTAACGTCCACTTCGACGCTCTATGGAGCTTTCTCGGCACAATTCAAAGGCGGCAAGGCGCCTACGCCCGAGAAGAACATCGCTGTCTATAAGCTGCCCGACACCATTGTCGTTGACGACAACGACGGCGGCGACCTCATGGAGGGTCCGGAAGCCACTGCCGCCAAGGCTGGCACGTGGAAGATTAAGGACAATAAGGTCATCTTTGCGTTTGACAAAAACTGGCTTGCGTCAAACCCTGCGGAGATTTATGTCGGAGCCAATTTCTCGTTCGAGCTTGCAGGCAAGGGCACCGGCTCAGGCAGCAGCGCATCTGTCGTGTTCCCTGGTGTGGGAACGATCAAAATCCCTACCAAGGACGGCAAAGTCACGGGGACGAAGTCGGGGACCTTCTCCCAGGGCACAGATGGCGTGGCCAAGGTTACCTGGACTGTTACGCTTACCGTAGTGTCGTATGCTACGGACGTTAGCTTCACTGATACGCTGGGCGACAACTTCGACTTTGTGAACGACAGTTTCAAGCTCGACGGCAAGAAGCTTGACTCCCAGCCGATGATCGACGGCCAGGTCGTAACCCTCGACAGCCTGGGCAACCTTTCCCAGGGCAACCACACGATCACGTACGATACGGTGCTGAAGAGCGGCGTTGCCGCGAACGGCGGCGATTTGATCAAAGCTGAGAATACGGCAACGTGGAATTGGGCTGGCTCAAGCGACAGCGATAACAGAACAGCTACGGCTGAGCCTGTTACATTCGGCTATGACATGATCAAGAAGTCCAATGGCTCAGGCACGCCGTCGGACATCAAGTGGACGGTCAAGCTCAACCAAGGCAAGCTCAAGGCGACATGAGCGGCTACATGTTCACTGATAATCTGGACGGAAAACAGACGTATACGGGCAACTTTACGGTTTACAAAGGCGACTCGGAGGCGAGCGGAGTCAAGATTTGTGAAAGAAAACTTGAACCTAAGGATAATTCCTTTTCCTATACGTTCCCGAACAACCTTGAGGATAAGTACGCCACCTACTGCATCGTTTATCACACCAAGATGAACGACACGAGCTCGTACGACACTGTGCGCAACAGCGCGGCCATCGAGCGCGGAGGCTCCGTTTCCGGTAGCGATGATGGCAGTTTCACGCCGCAGCTGACGGGTGTTGTACCGATCGCCAAGAGGCTCGTGAGATACGATGAGGCGGCGACGACGGGCAGGGCGACGTGGGAGACGAAGGTCGCGCTGAAGGCGATCGTCAATGCGGCCCATCCAGGCGAGGTGACGGTGAAGGACACGTTTCAGTCGGCATGGTCGCAGAAGCTTGGTGTCGACGAAAGCTCCATTACCATTAAAATCGGCAATACCAAGCTGGTTCCGGGCACCGACTGGAGACCAACGACCAGCTATCCGGGTAATGAAACAAAGAAAAACTACGACCTCAAAATCATCGTTACCGACAACGTGAAAGCCGCTCTCGAGAACGAGGACTACGCCGTTATCACCTACGACACCACATCAGAAGCACTGTCGGGCTGGTACTCAAACTTCGCAGCGGTCGAAGCACCGGGCCTGAGACTACAGTGGCCGTTCACCGAACCCGTCAAGTACGTTGTCAACCAAGAAACGGCGCCCGCGGTCGAGAAGCCGGAAACGGAGTCGAAGGTGTCTTGGGTTGAGAACTTCGATTGGCATACCGTTGACGGCTCGGATGAGAAGGGCGCCTGGATCGTCGACTGGACGGTGTATGCAAACCGCCAAAAGGGTAATAAGGGCGCAAATGGCGAGTTCGAATACTATGGAGCTGGAAAGCTGGGCGGGAAACCGCTGAATATCGTTGACAGCCTTCCGGATGGTATGAGCTATGTTGCGAATTCCGCAAAGTATACGCTCGTGCAGAACCCCTATGATAAACATACGGGGCTTCATCGCGGAGGCGAGGCCAAGGAGGCCGTTACGGGTCGGACGCTCGCCGCCGACAACGTCAGCCGCAACGGCAATACGGTCACCTTCTCCATCCCCACGACTGAGCTTGAAAGCTATGCCGGCTACGCAAAGCTCACGTACAAGACGGCGGTCAAGCGCGGTGAGCTCGATACCTCCACAAACGAGGTGAAGTTCACCAACAAGGCCAGCGCCGAGTCGGGAAGCAAGAAGTTCGAATCCGGCAGTGGCACCGTCACCATCAAGAACAACGTTATCAAAAAGACTGGTGAACAGGTCAGTAGTAGCAACCGCATTAAGTACACCGTTCTTGTTAACGAGTCTGCCGTTGCCCTTAAAAACGGCACCGACTTCCTTGAGCTCGTCGATACCATGGATGCCAAGTGCACGCTGGTGCCGTCGACGCTTAAGGTCTATGAGTGGGTGTATGGTGCCTGGTCACCGCTGGCTGATAAGGACTATTCGTCGAAGGTGGAGCAGGTCAAGGATGAAACTGGCTCGCGTACGAAGTTGACGCTTAAGGTACCCGACAAGAAATACCTCCAGGTCGAGTATGAGGTTATCCCGACCGGAAACCCTGGCAACAAGGTTCCTCTATCCAATACCGCCATGCTTACGGGTGTGAAGGACGGTTCTGCGACTGATGATCAAACATGGGAAATTAAAAAAGCTTCTGCCAGCGCAGGTGGCAACGGCTACGGCATCACGATGACCAAGTATGACGCCCAGCAGGTCGGTGCGACGCTCGAGCGTGCGGAGTTTACGCTCTACAGCGTGAATATGGACCAGGTTGCAACGGTGGGTATCGAGAATGCAAGGACTAAGTTTGAAGCCGCCCCCACCGACGCCAACGGCAAAATCTCGTTTGGCGCAGAAGACAAGGCGATGGTAAATTGCGTGCTTTACCAGCTCGTGGAGACGAAAGCGCCTGACGGCTATGCCTCGGCGGCGCCCACGTGGATCATGCTTAAGGGTAATGCTGACGATGGGGAGTATCAAACTGAGCTCAATAAAGCGAAGAGCATCGTCAAAGACTCCGAAATCATCGGCGATGACAAAAAGGACGAGATCTGGATCTACGACAATCGCCTAACGGGCTCTGCGGTTATTAAAGCAAAGAAAGTGCTTGAAGGTGGCACTTTCAAGGCGGGGCAGTTCTCGTTCGTGCTCAAGGACGCCGAGGGCAAGGTGCTCCAGACGGTGACCAATAATGACAAGGGAAATGTCTCCTTTGACGTCAAGTACAACAAGGCGGGAACCTATACCTACACCATCTCCGAGGTCGAGCCCGAGGGCGCCGTCGACCATGTTAAAGATCACATCACCTATGACAGGACCGTGTACAACGTCACGGTTAAGGTAACTAATGGCACGGACCAGCTCGACGCCCTAGTTACCTATAACGATGGCTCTCAGAATCCGCCGACCTTTACCAACAAGTACTCGACTACGCTACCTGAGGCGGGCGGGGCTGGCTTGACTATGACATATCTTGCCGGCGCTTCGCTGTTGTGTTTTGCCGCGACGTGGATGCATGCTCGTCGCCACCGTGGTCTTGATCGAGATGGTCGCCGTGAGTAAACTGCACCGCCGCTTGTTGACCGTCATGATGGTGGCCATGACGACTATCCTCGCTTTTGCCGCGTCGCCCGAGACGGCCCGTGCTGCCGATGCCGGAGCCATCACGATTGGCGGCGACGTCGCGACGCAATACGATGCATACCAGCTCTTTTCGGCAACTGTTACCGATAAAGCCGGCTCCGATCAAAAGGTCGCGACGGACTTGGCGTGGGCGAGCGATGCAGCTCGTCAGGCTGTCCTTCCCGTTCTTTATGATGCGGGGTTTGATAGCTCGGCATCGACGGCGCAAGAGGCTGCCGAGTGGCTGAATGCCGACGGACATATGTCGACCGCTCTGGCGGCAAGGCTCGCCTGTGCGATTTGCAATGCAGGTGCCGCTTCTGTTCCCCTCAACGCGGGTATGGCGGCCGAGCTGCCCTGTGGCTACTGGCTCATCGTCGCCGACGACGACGCCATCGACCAGGGCGAGGCCGGCACCGAGCCGATCATGGCCCTGGTGGGCGGCAGCGCCGTCACCGTCAAGCCCAAGGCCGCGACCCCCAAGGTCGCCAAGCACGTGCTGGAGGACGGCACCGCCGCCTGGCAGAAGGCCGCCGACGCCACGGTCGCCGACGACCTGTACTGGCGCCTCTCGGCCACGGTTCCGGCAGGGCTAACGGCCTACGACACCTATACGGTGCGGTTCGTCGACACCATGAGCGCGGGGCTCGACCCCTCCAAGGTCGCCGCGAGCATGCGCGTGTACGTGGCGGCGGGCGCGGACGGCGGCTTCGACGCGGTCCAGACCGACAAGGACGGCCGCGCCGGCACCGAGCCCGCGAAGGGCTGGACCGACATCACGGCCCAGTGCGCCACCAAGGTGGCGGTCGACGGTAAGACCTTCACCGTGCGCACCGGCGACCTCATCGCCGCGCTCGGCGGGGTCGACGCCTTCACCGCGGGCGCCCGCGTGGTTGCTGTCTACGATGCGCCGTTGGGGGCAAGCTGCAATAGGGGCGCTACCAAGGGCAACCCCAACGAGGTCTGCCTGCGCTACCCGCGCTCTCCTCTCGCCGACCAGTCCGGCGACGCCGGCTTCACCCGCACGCCGAGCGATGACGCGTGCGCCTACACCTGGGGACTCAGTCTGATCAAGCGCTCAAGCTCGGACGATAAACCGCTCGCGGGCGCCAAGCTGCGCATCATCGATGACCGCGGGCGCATCCTAACGACCGACGGCTCGTGGTCGACGGATGCCGCCGCGTGCGTCACCACGGGCGCGGACGGCCATGTGGAATTGAGCGGTGTGGACGCGGGTGTCTACACCGTCGAAGAGGTCGCGGCTCCCAAGGGATACACCGCCTTTGAGGGCAAGCGAACGGTAACGGTTACGTCCGAGGGATTGGACGTTAAACAGGTTGCAGCCGCGAAGCCCAAGGTGACCGTGTCGGCCGAAAGCCCTCTGCGGGTTGATACCGCTGATGCCGGGACGGGTTCGATTGAACTGTCGGTGCTCAACACTCCAAGCAAAGAAGCAAGTCGAGGCTTTATGCCCTCGACGGGAGATAGAACGTTGGTGCTGGTGGCGGCTTTGGCTGCCATCGGAGTGGCGGCTATTGTTGTCGCGCTCGTCATCAAGCGGGGAGGAGGTCGCCGTGAAAAATAATTGCCCTTCTTGCTCAATGGCGTACTGCCTCCGTAGCGAGTGACGCACAGGCCTACCGACCTGATGATCATTGGTTTTGAAAAAGTTACTAGAGAACCCTCCAAGAAAAGCGGGGCACCCGGTCGACATGACCGAGTGCCCCGCTTCGTTTGTTGGTGCAAAGTAACCTGGCACCTTTGTGGTGGTTGGTGGCTAAGCGGTGGGGAGTCCTGGCATGTTAGCCGGCTGCTGCGGCTTGAGGTGGGCGTTGCGCCAGATGATCTGGATAACGTAGCCGAGCATAAAGACAAAGGCTACGCCGCTGATGAAGTCACCTACGAGGGGAAGCCCCGTGAGGGCGCCTGCGATTACGCCGCCCACGGCTGCCATGGCGTAGCGGTTTTGGTTGTGTCCGACCATGCGGGAGATCGCGCACCCCGCAAAGGCACTCGACACCAACGCGATGCCGATAACGCCGCACAAGAGGGCTCCGGCAAGCGACAGACCAGCGATAGAGATAATTAGCAGTAGGACGGCGGGGACGATAGCAATCGTGCCCAGAAGACCGCTCACCCACAGGGGTATGGGGCGCTGGTGGAGCATGCCGGCGGCGCTGGCGGTCGCGCGCGGAAAGACGAGCTCGAGCAGCAGAGCGACAAAGCAGGTCGAGAGTGCCGCGGCGACGATACCGCCGATGACATCGTTAACGGTGGAAGTATCCTCGCTCTCGGTGCGGTCGATCTTGAGCGCGCCTACCTCGGCTCCTGCGGCACGCTCGGGGTCCTCGGAGACGTGCGCGTTCACGGTGCCGGTGATGTGGGCGTTCTTGCCCAGGATGAGCTTGTCGGCCCAAACCTCGACATCGCCCTCGACGGTGCCATCGATGGTCACCGTGTCGCCCGCAAGCGCTGCCGACTTGGTAGAGCCGCGCAGGGCAACCGTCTCGCCTATCGCGTAAAAACAGTTGGCGGTGCTGTCGGAATTGAGCACGACATGCTGGCCAGCGACGGTCACGCTGCCATCAACCGTGGTCTTGGCAATGTCGATGGTGCGCGCCGCCAAGCGGACGGCGCCGCCCACCGTGCAGTCGCGGATCGAGAGAGTATCGCCCGCGGCGATGATATCGCGGCCGATGGACGCATCGTCCAAGTTGAGGGCCTGACCTGCCCAGTACAGGTCACCTTCGACGCCGGACGGATTGGCGTCATTGTCGGTCGCAAGTACGTTGCCTGCGGTGTCCGTGCCGGCGAACGACGCCGTGGGAAGCGCAGTGATCGCCAGTGCGATGAGCGCGAATGCCATAAGCAGGCAGCGACGCATCTTGTGTGACGGCGCCGCCGCGGTTTGATTGAGAGCCATGGTTGATCCTTTTGTTAGGTGTTCGGCATATACCTAACAGGGTACCCAACGCGTGGGCGCTCTAAAAGAACCTCTTGGTTGCATTTCGAAGGGTCGTGCCGTGCTGTCTACTTTTTACGGTGCAAGAAGCGTGCGATATCTTCTTCGGTGGGGCTTTTGATGTCAAAGCGCAGCGAGAGCCAGCGCAGACCCATGGTCACGACAACGCATACGACCAGCGCGGCGACATTGCTCATGATGCCGCTCATAACGAGACACACATAGCTTGTCGATCCGGCGATGGCGGCGATGGCATAAAAATTAGTACGTTGGAAAATGCCCGGAACCACGCCCATAAAGCCGTCGCGCAACATGCCGCCGCCCACCGCGGTGAAAAAGCCCATCATGATGCACACCGCCGGCGCAAAGCCGTAGACCAGCGCCTTGTCTGCTCCAGTGGCGGCGTAGATGCCGACCGAGATGATGTCGAGCAGGGGAATGAGTTTTTCGGGTTTGTCGACGATTGCCGGGAAAATATAGATGATGGCTGCCGTGGCAATGGAAAGCGGGAGTGCCATCGGCTGGTTGAGGATGTAGACGTTGCCCACCTGCAACGTCATGTCGCGCAAGAGACCGCCGCCCAGACCGCAGACCACCGCGAGCGCGACCGCGCCCACCAGGTCGAGCTTGTGCTCGCGCGCAACCAGTACACCCGAGATCGATGCAGCGACGACGGCGAACATCTCGAGCCAAAACGGAATAGCGACCATGGCATCCGAGGCATGTGAGGTAATGGTTACGGCAGCGACGACGGGCAAGATGGGGTCCTTCTGATTGCAGGTTTAGACAATGCCCGTACATAGTACATGGTTGGCGGGCGTGGCGACCCTATTGCTCGGTAAACGGTCGGGACTGGGTGGGGGCGTAGGTACCATGTTTGGGGATCTGGGTTGATGCTGAACGCGATGGGGCGTGGCTGAATAGGAGGGATGTCTAAATTTTGAGCAGCGCTCAAAATTTATCCGATCGGCTTACGCCGACCGCGCTGCGCTAAAGACGCGCCACTGGCGCGTCTTCTTTACGCTCCGCGCCCTGGCGGGTTCGAATCCCTCCTCCTGCGCGTAATTGAAATGTGCCCAAAAAGAAAAAAGCCCCATTGCTGGGGCTCATACCATCTAATGGCGGAGGAGGAGGGATTCGAACCCTCGTGACCTTATACAGGCCAAACGGTTTTCGAGACCGCCGCATTCAACCACTCTGCCACCCCTCCGCGTGGGGTAAAAACAAAGCAGGCTCGAAGGCCTGCTTTGGAATTAACTGGCGGAGAGTCAGGGATTTGAACCCTGGAGACGCTTTTGACGCCTACACGATTTCCAATCGTGCTCCTTCGGCCACTCGGACAACTCTCCGTTAAATGCGAAAGTCAGTATACACGAGGAATCGCAAAGTGCAAACAGAAAAGTTGGCATTTTTTGATCAACAGCGTCTCGCGCTGTGCCTAAAACGCGCGACACATGCAGTCTGACCAGCAAAATCATGCTAAGCGAATTGCTCAAAAAAGGACTTTATAGACCACGAGCAAACGAATTTAAAATCTTTTTGGCGATCAATTAGACCACTGGTATGCATTTTGCGACCACAACCATGCGCCCGTTGACCTGCGACTTGGCTCAGCTTGTCCCCACGGCACCGTATCTTGTCCACAGATCCGTCAAGCTTTTGGTCAGCATTTGGTTGGAATGCGCATGAAACGTCGTGCGAGTATGGGCATATGTGGAGGTCATGAGGTTGTAGCTGCATATTCTTGCAGCCTAGGAGGTTGAAAGATATTATTACCAAGTCTTTTCCTGCTTCAGGCGCACCTTCACGACCTGAAGCCACATTTGCCCAGAGGAGGTGACAATATGAAGGCTTATGAACTGCTGTTCTTTGTTGACCCGTCGCTCGACCCCGAGACTCGTCTCGCTGTTATGAAGCGTATCGATACCACGATCGCTGAGGGCGCTGGCAAGGTCGACTCCGTTGACGAGTGGGGCAAGCGCAAGCTCGCCTACGAGATCAACGACCTCACCGATGGTGACTACACCCTCATCAACTTCCACGCAGATCCTACCCAGATCGCCGAGCTTGATCGCGTCCTGCGCATCACCGACGCTGTGGTCCGCCACATGATCGTCCGTCGCGACGACCAGGAGTAAGACTGTCGTTTTGGACTGGGCTTGTGCCCCAAGAGGAAGTAGTGAGTTATGAGCATCAATCGAGTGAACATCACCGGTAACCTCACCCGCGATCCCGAGCTGCGCGCCACCGCCGGCGGAACCCAGGTTCTGTCCTTTGGCGTCGCCGTGAACGATCGTCGCCGCAACGCGCAGACTGGCGAGTGGGAGGACTATCCCAACTTTGTCGACTGCACCATGTTCGGCACCCGCGCCGAGGCCGTGAGCCGTTTCCTGGCAAAGGGAAACAAGGTCGCGATCGAGGGCAAGCTGCGCTACAGCTCTTGGGAGCGCGACGGCCAGCGCCGGAGCAAACTTGAGGTCATCGTCGATGAGATCGAGTTTATGAGCTCCCGTGGTGGCCAGGGTGGCTACGATCAGGGCGGTTACGCCCCCGCAGCTCCCGCGCCCGCAGCACGTCCTGCCGCACCGGTGGCCACACCGCCCGCGGTCGACGTCTACGATGAGGACATCCCGTTCTAAGGGTTGTTCACCTATTTTTGAGTGAGAGGCGGCTTCGGTTCGCCGAAGTTGCCAAATGAAAGGTATTTTGACATGGCTAATGATTTTTCTGCACGTCAGCCGCGTCGTAAGTACTGCCAGTTCTGCAAGGAGAACACTGAGTTCATCGACTATAAGGACACTCAACTTCTCCGTAAGTACATGACCGACCGTGGCAAGATCAAGCCCCGTCGCGTCACTGGCGCTTGCACGCAGCATCAGCATGACATCGCCAACGCCATCAAGCGCGCCCGCGAGATGGCTCTCCTGCCGTACACCGTCCCCGTGGTTTCCTCTCGTGGCAACCGCGACCGCGGCTAAGAAGGGAGACGCATCATGAAGGTTATTCTTCTCGATGAGATCAAGGGCAAGGGCGGCGAGGGTGACGTCGTAGAGGTCGCTCAGGGTTACGCTGAGAACTTCCTGTTCCCCAAGAAGCTCGCTGTTGCCGCCACCAAGGGCAACCTCAAGCAGCTTGACGAGCGTCGCAACAACATCGCCAAGCGTGAGGCCGTCCGTCTGGCTACCGCCAACGAGACCAAGGCTGCCTTCGAGGGCAAGACGGTCACCGTTGACGTCAAGGTCGGCGACGAGGGCATCCTCTTTGGCTCCGTTACCGCCGCTATGATCGCTGACGCCATCAAGGCTCAGCTCGGTATGGACATCGACCGCAAGCGCGTCGAGCTCGGTAAGCCCATCAAGGTTGCCGGTGCCCACACCGTTGCCATCTCGCTGTACCGCGAGATCAAGGCCGAGGTTGTCGTTCTCGTCGGCGTTACCGCCGAGGAGCTCGCTGCCGAGGCTGAGGTCGAGGAGGCCGCTGAGGTCGCCGAGGCCGAGACCGCCGAGGTCGAGACTGAGGCTGCTGCTGAGTAGCATTTGCTGCAACGCAACAATCTTGTTCTAAGAAGGGCGCTCTGGGAAACCAGGGCGCCCTTTTGTTTTTTGCGCTGAGTGAGTGTCATGGTGAACGTTGCGTCGAAGTCCTATATGCAGGACCGTTCATCCGTTTGGTTCGGTGATGATTGGCGGCGCGCGGCGCGTTTTGGGATCGTGGCTGATACTATGGATGCTCGCAAGCAATATGAATGAGGATGCTCATGGCATATGACGATAGGGAGACCGGGCTGACGGTTGAGGACCGCGGCTCAAAGTTGGGTCTTCCCCAAAACCAAGATGCAGAGGCCAATGTACTGGCCGCTATGCTGCTATCGCCCGAGGTGGTCGAAGAAGCCCAGGTCGAGCTGCAGCCCGATGACTTCTACCGGCCCATTCATAAGACCATCTATACCGCGATGGTCGATATGTACAACAGCCGCATTCCCATCGACTCCATCTCACTGATCGATTACCTGCGAAGCATCAACAAGCTCGATGCCGTGGGCGGCGAAGCGTACATTTTGGAATTGATGGGTCAGACCTTGTCGCTCGTCAACTGGCAGCACCATGCCGCCATCGTTCGCCGCGACTCGATGCTGCGCGAGCTGATCGGCGCCACCAACGAGATCAACGCGCTGGCATATAACGCCCCCACCGACACCAAAGAGGTCGTGGAGCTAGCCGAGAGCAAACTGCTCAAGGTTACGGCGCGCGAGGTCAAGTCGAGCTACAAGACGCTGACCGAGTTTATGGTCGAGGCCTATAACGAGGCCGAGGAAGTGTGCCAGGCCGGTGGCCAGGCTGCGGGCGTGCCCACGGGCTTCCCGTCGCTCGACCGCATGCTCATGGGTTTTCGCGAGGGACAGCTCATCATTATCGGCGCCCGCCCTGCTGTGGGTAAGACGTCATTCGCCCTGAATCTGGCGCTCAACGCTGCCGCTGCTGGTTATACCGTCGGCTTCTTCTCGCTGGAGATGTCGGGCAAGGAAATTGCCCAGCGTCTGATTTGCGCCTACGCCATGATCTCGATCAGTGACTTCCGCATGGGCCGCATTAGCCCTGAGCAGTGGGCCAATATCAACGAGGCCACGCAGACCTTGTCCAAGCTCGATATTCTGATTGACGATACGCCCGGCACCACAGTGACCGAGATTCGCGCCAAGAGCCGCCGAATGCTCCATAACAAGGAGAAGGCAATCATCATTCTGGACTACCTGCAGCTGGTGAGTCCTCCGCCGGGACGCCGCTCCGAGAGCCGTACCGTCGAGGTTTCGGAGATGTCGCGTGGTCTGAAGATCATGGCCAAGGAGCTCAAGATCCCGCTCATCGCGCTGTCGCAGCTCTCGCGTCAGGTCGAATCCCGTACCGGCAAGCGTCCGCAGCTTTCCGACCTTCGTGAATCGGGCTCTATCGAGCAGGACGCCGATATCGTCATGTTCTTGGACCGCTCCGCCGACGAGGCCGAAGCCTCGCGCGACGATCGACCCGACGAGGGCGTTACGCGTATCGTCGTGGCCAAGAACCGTTCGGGCCCGATCGGCGACGTCGACCTGATGTTCCTGCCGGCATCTACCAAGTTCTATGAGCTTGATGGGGCACATGCCGAGGAGTAGGACAGGCGCCCGTTGCACGGGTATACTGGGAATGTTTTGTGCTTCTGCGTGCCGGCGTGGCGCGTAGACAGTCCATGAATGTAAGGAGTAAACATGCCGTCAACCGTTTTGGTCGGTGCCCAGTGGGGCGATGAGGGCAAGGGTAAGATTTGCGACCTGGTCGCCGGCGACTTCGATGCCGTCGTGCGCTACTCGGGAGGCAACAACGCCGGCCACACCATCGTCGTCAACGGCAAGAAGTACGGCCTGCACCAGGTGCCCTCCGGCATCATGTATTCTGACCACGTGTCGGTGATCGGTAACGGCTGCGTCGTCAACCCCAAGGTTGTCCTTGAGGAGATCGACATGTTCGAGGCCGACGGCATCACCACCAAGAACCTCAAGATTAGCGGCAACGCGCATGTCATCATGCCGTACCACATCGATCTGGATGGCGCCTTTGAGCAGAAGCTCGGCAAGAAGAACATCGGTACCACCAAGCGCGGCATTGGTCCGTGCTATCAGGACAAGATGGCCCGCATTGGCCTGCGCATGCAGGACATGCTGGACGAGGCGCTGTTCCGCGACAAGCTGGAGACCGCTCTCGCCCGCGTGAACCCCGAGCTCGAGCTCATCTACAACCTGCCCACCTACACCGTGGATCAGATTTGCGACGAGTACCTGCCGATGGCCGAGCGCCTGCGTCCCTACATCACCGAGACGAGCCTGCTGCTCAACAACATGATCGATGAGGGCAAGGACCTGCTGTTTGAGGGCGCCCAGGCGACGCTGCTCGATATCGACCACGGCACCTATCCGTACGTGACGTCTTCCAACTGCACCGCCGGCGGTGCCATTACCGGTTCCGGCGTCGGCATGAAGAACGTCGACCGCGTGCTGGGCGTCATGAAGGCCTATATCACCCGCGTCGGTTCGGGCCCCATGCCCACCGAGCTTTCCTATGAGTCCGAGGCCGGTCACACGCTGACCGAGGAGGGCTACGAGTACGGCGTGACCACCGGTCGCCGTCGTCGCTGCGGCTGGTTTGACGGCCCCATCGCCAACTACGCCTCGCGCGTCAACGGCCTCACCGATATCGCCATGACCAAGCTCGACGTGCTTTCGGCCTTCGACACCATCAAGGTGTGCGTGGCCTACGACGTCGATGGCGAGCGCTACACCAGCGTGCCCGAGCATCAGGTGCGCTTTGAGCATGCCAAGCCCATCTACGAGGAGCTCCCTGGCTGGAAGTGCGACATCACCGGTTGCCGCAGCTTTGACGAGCTGCCGCAGGAGGCTCAGGACTACGTGGCGTTTATCGAGGATCTGGCACACACCCGCGTGACGTTCATTGGCGTTGGCGCTGGTCGCGAGCAGATCATCAACCGATTCTGGAAGTAATCGGGACTATTTGGTTATTGCGATATACCCCTTTGCAGCCCGGACGGGCGGCCGAGGGGTATATTTGCTTGCAAAGGGCTCGCGCGGAGCGGGCCGTTAATCCATAGAGGAGGCACCCTTGAAGGCGGACACTCAAACCATCGACATCCTGTTGTTGGGCAGCGGCGGCCGCGAGCATGCTTTGGCAGCTAAGCTCGCAGCATCACTGCGCGCCGGCAAGCTCTACATCGCGCCGGGTAACGGCGGCACCGCGAGCTGCGGCGAGAACGTTGTTCTCGACGACTGTGATCCTGCGGCCGTGGCGGCGTTTGCCCAGAGCCACGGATGCGGACTCGTGGTAATTGGCCCCGAGGCTCCGCTCGTGGCGGGCGTAGCCGATGCCGTGCGCGCGGCGGGCATTCCCTGCTTTGGCCCGGGTGCCGAGGGCGCTCAGATGGAGGGCTCCAAGCTATTCTCCAAGCAGCTCATGGAGCGTGCCGTCATTCCGACGGCCGCCTACGGCTCGTTCACCGACGAGGCTTCGGCTCTCGCCTACGTGCGGGAGCAGGGCGCACCGCTGGTCGTGAAGGCCGACGGCCTGGCCGCAGGCAAGGGCGTCATCGTGGCGACCGAGCTCGAGCAGGCCGAGGAGGCCGTGCGCGAGTGCTTTGGCGGCACCTTCGGCGATGCCGGCAACACCGTGGTCATCGAGGAGATGCTGACCGGCCCCGAGTGCTCGCTGCTGGCCTTTACCGACGGCAAGACCGTGCGCCCCATGGCTACCTCGCAGGACCACAAACGTGCGCTTGAGGGCGACCTTGGTCCCAACACCGGCGGCATGGGCGTCTACAGCCCGGTGCCCATCGTGACTGACGAGGAGCACGCCACCATGGTGAAGGTCATGGAGCAGACCGTGGCCGAGCTCGCTGCTGAGGGTATCGACTACCGCGGCTGCCTGTACGGCGGCTTTATGCTCACGCCTGCCGGCCCCAAGGTGCTGGAGTTCAATGCCCGCTTTGGCGACCCCGAGACGCAGGTCGTGCTGCCGCGCCTTAAGAACGACCTGGTCGAGGTCATGTTGGCTTGTGCCAACTGCGAGCTCGACCAGATTGAACTCGACTGGCGCGACGAGTGGGCCGTGGCCGTTGTCCTGACGAGCGCGGGCTACCCCGGCAGCTACGAGAAAGGAAAGGTCATCACCGGTATTGAGGATGCCGAGGCCATGGAGAACGTGACCGTGTACCATGCGGGAACTGCCGTGTTGGACGGTCAGCTCGTGACCAATGGCGGCCGCGTGCTTGCCGTGACCGCTCTGGGCGACACGTTCGAGAACGCTCGCAACCTTGCCTACGAGGCCTGCGAGAAGATTGATTTTGAGGGCAAGACCCTGCGTCACGACATCGGCCTGCGCGCGCTGCGCGGCCGCGACGCCTGGGATGCCTAAAATCCGAGAGGAATGAGACGGATGGACGAGAAGAACGAAGAGCTCGTGGACGCGCAGATCGTCGAAGAGGACAGCCGCGTGTATGGGCACGCCGAGGGCGAGCCTGGTGGCGAGGTCGCTGACGAGCCGGCGCTGGTGCTGGGCGATGACGACCCGCACGATGCCGAGCTGCACGAGAAGATTCTTTCGGAGGAGTGCGCCTGGAAGGGCAAGATCCTCGACGTCCACCGTCTTGAGGTTGAGCTGCCCAACGGTCGCCGCAGCGCCCGCGATATCGTTCGCCATCCGGGTGCGGCGGCTGTTGTGGCACTGACCGAGAGCGGCAAGATCGTACTGGTGCGTCAGTACCGCACCGCCATCGACCGCGTGACGGTCGAGATTCCTGCCGGCAAGCTCGATCCGGGCGAGGACCCGCTCGATTGCGCCAAGCGCGAACTGCATGAGGAGACGGGCTTTAGGGCTGGTCGTATTCGCTTTTTGACGTCGATTGTCACGTCCTGCGGTTTTTGCGATGAGATCATCCACATTTACTTGGCTACCAAGCTCGAGTTTGATGCGCCCAACCCCGATGATGACGAGTTTGTCAACGTGGACCTGGTGCCGCTGCACGAGCTGATCGACGCCGTGCTCGACGGCAAGATCGAAGACGCCAAGACCGTCGTGGGCGCGCTTGCCTGCGACAGCATCGCACACCGCCTTGGGGGCACGGAGCTTTAACGAGTGGGGATAGCCCTGGGACAAGTACTACTGATTGCTTTGTTCCAGGGCCTTACGTTGCTGATATTTCTTTGAGGATCACATGCTGAAGAGGTTTCTTTCGTATTACAAGCCCCAGATGGGGCTTTTTGTTGCTGATACTGTTTGCGCTCTGGTGCTCGCCGCCATTGACTTGGCGTTTCCTATTATTCTGCGCAATTTGACCGGTGGGCTGTTTACCCAGGGCCAGGCTGCCATTATGCAGGCGCTCGGTATGATCGCGGTGGGGCTGGTGCTGATGTATGCCGTTCGCTGCGCCTGCCGCTACTTTGTGAGCTACTGGGGCCACGTGATGGGTGCGCGCATGGAGTCCAAGATGCGCGAGGACCTGTTTGACCAGTACGAGCGCTTCAGCTTTGCGTACTTCGACCGCAACAGTTCGGGCGACATGATGAGCCGCGTGGTCAACGATCTGTTCGATATCTGCGAGGCGGCGCATCACGTGCCCGAGTGGATCATCATCTGCGGCATCGAGATTATCGGCTCGTTTGTGATCCTCTTTACCATCGCCCCGGTGCTGGCGCTCGCCATGGCCGTGGTGACGGCGGCGTTTGCGGTCATCATGTTTTGGCAGAACATGCGCATGCGCGAGGTCTTTAGCGACAACCGCAAGAAGATCAGCGGCATCAATGCACAGCTGCAGGATTCTCTGGCGGGCATGCGCGTGGTCAAGAGCTTTGCCAACGAGGAGACCGAGCGTGCCAAGTTCCGTGCCTCTAACGACCGCTACCTTTTGTCCAAGGAGAACATGTATCACGCCATGGGTGTCTATACCGCGACGTATGGCCTGCTCTCGGGTGTGCTCTATGTGATCGTAGTGCTGCTGGGCGGATGGCTGGTCGCCCAGGGACAGCTACAGGCGGTCGATATGGCGACCTTCGCACTCTATATTTCGCTGTTCTGCACGCCGCTTGAGACGCTTGTCAATTCGGCCGAAACGTATCAGAAGGCTATCGCCGGCTTTAAACGTATGGACGAGGTGCTCTCGACCGCGCCGGATATCCAGGACAAGCCGGGCGCTACGGATCTGCAGGTGACTGCCGGCGCCGTGGAGTATCACGACGTGTGCTTTAACTACGAGGATGTCGAGCTGGGCGAGGGCTATGCCGACGAGCGTCCCGTTATCGACCATATGGACCTGTCCATCAAGCCCGGGCAGACCATCGCTTTGGTTGGCCCTTCGGGCGGCGGCAAGTCCACGACCTGTTCGCTGCTGCCGCGCTTTTATGACGTGGCTACCGGATCCATTAGCATCGACGGCCAGGACGTGCGTGATGTAACGCAGCAGAGCCTGCGTCGCGCCATCGGCCTGGTGCAGCAGGATGTCTACCTGTTTGACGGTACGATTGGCGAGAACATCGCCTACGGCAAGCCGAGCGCTACGGCGGAAGAGATCGCCGACGCCGCCCGTCGCGCCAATATCGATACCTTTATCGAATCGCTTCCACAGGGCTACGACACCGTGGTGGGCGAGCGCGGCAGCCGTCTTTCGGGCGGACAGAAGCAGCGCGTTGCCATCGCGCGCGTGTTTCTCAAGAACCCCAAGATCCTGATCTTGGACGAGGCGACGAGTGCTTTGGATAACGAGAGCGAGGAGGCGGTGCAGGAGTCACTCGAAGAGCTGGCGCGCGGCCGCACCACGATTATCATCGCCCACCGTCTTTCGACCATTAAGCATGCCGATGAGATTGCGACCGTTGAGCATGGTCGCGTTGTGGAGCGTGGCACGCACGAGGAGCTTCTCGCCCGTGGCGGCACCTATGCCCGTTACTATCGAATGCAGTTCGAAGGTGCGCGTGCGCACGAGCTCGACTGATTGATATGACAGGAAGTTTATGGCTGACAAGAACCCTTTGACTCCGGAAGAAGTGACGGAGTTATTCTCCGAAATTGATGCATCCGGCGTCTTGGATCCCACGCTTGCCAAAAAGCGAACCGAGCGCATGCGTGAGAAGGAGGCTGCGGCCAAGCGCGGTGACAAAGCGGCGCTAGCGCAGCTGCGCAGCGAGGACCGCGCGAGCCAGGCAAAACATATCGACCCGCTGTCCGAGGACGATCCTTCGGGCTCGCAGGTGAGTCATACCATTACGAAGACCGCGATGGCCGTGGTCATCGGTATTTTGGTGCTGATCGTGGGCATGCAGGTCGGCTACGGCGTGATGCGTCGTCTGAACACCGCCAACCTGTCCGAGAGCGTTTCGGTCGATACCGTTTCGACGGCGCTGAAGGGCGGCCTTGAGTGGGGCAACGGCTTTACGCAGTTCCCGCTCGACTTTACCGTCGATGAAGCCGATGAGCGTACGGGCACGGTCGAGGTGACGGTGTTGGACACATCGTCTGCCAACGAGCTCGAGCTGCTGTCCAACGGGCAGATTCAGGCCGCGGCGCTTGCGACCAATGCGTTGCTCAACGATAAGATCGACCGCGTGGTGTATAACGTTCACGCCTATATCGACGAGGATAGCAACATTCAGCACGATTCCTTCTTTGGCATGTTCCCCGCGCGCGGCCACCAGAGCGCCATTTTGACGTTCGTGTGGACCAAGAGCTCATCCAACGCCACGAGTATCGACTGGAAGATGCGCATCGTGAGTATGGATGACACCATCGCCGAGCGCATTCAGAAGCAGGTGAACTCGGTGTCGTCGTTGATTGAGGACCCGGTGGTGAGCCAGACCAAGATTGACGAGGAAAAGGCCGAGCGCGATCTGGAGCATCGTCTGCATGGCCGCGAGATTTTCCGCGGCGGCAAGCCCGATCGCACACCGTCCGAACTGCTGGAGCAGGACAAGAAAAAATAAGACGCCATCATCCCGCGTGAGCCACAAGCCCCGCGGGATGATTTTTTTGGGACGGGGATTAAAAAACATTATGCATAGAAAGTCATAATTATCATTTCGTAAACATTTCGATGAAATTAACGCCATGAGGCATGCTTGCGGTTACAATACCGCGAGGCCTAACTACACACCTTTAAGCCGGTCCTGTGAGACCGGGAAGGAGAATTATGGCGAATAACCATACCGCGGGCGCTGCCGCCCGCACCTTCGCGCCCAGCGAGCTTTGCCAGCGTATGCTGGCCAAAACCAGCAAGGGCACCTGCGGTCCCTGCATCCTGTATCTTGAGGATGGGACCATTTTTTATGGACGTGCATGCGGCGCTGAGGGCACCGCGACCGGCGAAGTCTGCTTCAATACCTCGCTCGAGGGCTACTTTGAGGTCATGACCGACCCGAGTTATGCCGGCCAAATCGTAACCATGACCTATCCGCAGATCGGCAACTACGGTATCGACGAGACCGACGTCCAGTCGGCCTTCCCCGGCGACGCCGTGCGCCCTGCGAGCGCTCCGGCTATGCGCGGCATGATCGTTCGCGACATGTGCACCACGCCTTCTAACTGGCGCTCGGCCGTCAGCGTGCCGGAGTATCTGCGCGCCCACGGCATCGTCGCTATCGAGGGCGTCGACACCCGCGCTCTGGTACGCCACCTGCGCGACAATGGTTCCAAGATGGGCATTATCTCGACCGAGATCTTCGACGTCGACGAGCTTGCCGAGCGTCTGGCCGCAGCGCCCACGCTGGTAGGCGAGAACCTGGTCAAGACCGTAAGTTGCCCCGCGCCTCATGAGTTTGTGGCTGCCGACCTGCCTGCCACGCATGACTTTGCGCTTTCGGCTGCCGCTCCTGCCCGTCACAAAGTGGTCGCCTACGACTGCGGTGTGAAGCGCGGCATTCTGGAGGGGCTGGTCCGCGCCGGCTGCGACCTTACCGTCGTGCCGTGGGACACGCCTGCGAGTGAGGTGCTCGACATGAATCCCGACGGCGTCTTTTTGTCCAATGGCCCCGGCGACCCCGACGCCGTGGTGGAGACCTACGAGCAGGTGCAGCAGCTGATCGGCAAGGTGCCGGTCTTTGGTATTTGTCTTGGTCACCAGATGATCAGCCTGGCCTGCGGCGCCCAGATGGAAAAGCTTAAGTTCGGTCACCGCGGTGGCAACCAGCCGGTCATGAACCTGGTAAGCCGCCGTGTGGAGATCACCGCGCAAAACCATGGCTTTGGCCTGCTGTTCCCCAGCTTGGGCAAGCTTGTCCCCGAGCTTTCCGGCGGCGAGACCGAGCATGCGGCCGATGGAGATCTGCGCGTCTGGGTGCGCCGCGGAATCGCGCCGGTCGTGATGAACGAGCGCTTTGGTCGCATTCGCCTGACACATGTGAACCTCAACGACGGCACCGCCGAGGGCATCCAGCTGCTCGACGCACCGTGCTTCTCGGTCCAGTACCACCCCGAGGCCTCGCCTGGCCCCACCGATGCCCACTATCTCTTTACCGCCTTTACGCGACTCATGGACGGCGAGGAGAACTACCTGGACATCGATACCGCGAAGGACCGCCTTGCCGGCTGGAACTTTGCTGAGTCCGAGACCGCTGAGACCGAGGAGAACTAACATGCCTAAACGTACTGACATCAAGCGCATCCTCGTTATCGGTTCGGGCCCAATTGTTATTGGCCAGGCCTGCGAGTTCGACTACTCCGGCGCCCAGGCCTGCAAGGTGCTCAAGGAGGATGGCTTTGAGGTCATCCTGGTCAACTCCAACCCGGCGACCATCATGACCGACCCGGGCTTGGCCGACCGCACCTATGTCGAGCCCATCACCGCCGAGTTTATCGAGCGCGTAATCAAGAAAGAGCGCCCGGACGCGCTGCTGCCCACGCTGGGCGGCCAGACCGGTCTGAACGCCGCCGTCGAGCTGGCGAAAGACGGTACGCTCGACAAGTACGGCGTCGAGATGATCGGCTGCGACCTGGCCGCCATCGAGCGCGGCGAGGACCGCAAGCTCTTTAACGAGGCCATGGCCGAGATTGGCCTGGAGGTCGCGCGCTCGGGCTATGCCTACAGCGTGGCCGACGCCGAGGCTATCGCCGAGCGCGTGGGTTATCCCTGCGTACTGCGCCCGAGCTTTACCCTCGGCGGCGCCGGCGGCGGCATCGCTCACACCCACGAGGAGCTCGTCTCCATCGTGAGCCAGGGCTTGGAGCTCTCGCCTGCCCACGAGGTGCTGGTCGAGGAGTCCATCGAGGGCTGGAAAGAGTACGAGATGGAGGTCATGCGTGATCACGCCGGCAACGGCATCATCGTGTGCTCCATCGAGAACCTCGACCCCATGGGCGTGCATACCGGCGACTCCATCACCGTGGCGCCGGCGCAGACGCTCTCCGACCTTGAGTATCAGCGCATGCGCGTGGCCTCGCTCGCCATTCTGGAGAAGATCGGCGTCGAGACCGGCGGCTCCAACGTGCAGTTTGCCGTGAATCCCCAGACCGGCCGCCTGATCGTCATCGAGATGAACCCGCGCGTGAGCCGCTCGTCCGCCCTCGCTTCCAAGGCCACGGGTTTCCCCATCGCCAAGGCCGCCGCGCGCCTGGCCGTGGGCTACACGCTCGACGAGATTGTCAACGACATCACCAAGGCTACGCCCGCCTGCTTTGAGCCCACAATCGACTACTGTGTGGTCAAGGTGCCGCGCTTTGCCTTCGAGAAGTTCAAGGGTACCGACCCCACACTCACCACGCGCATGAAGGCCGTGGGCGAGATTATGGCGATCGGCCGCACCTTTGAGGAGGCCTTTGGCAAGGCTATGCGCTCGCTGGAGGATGGCCACCAGGGCATTTGCGCCGGTGGCAAGGAAGGTGCCGATAAGCTGAGCGACGACGAGCTTGCTCAGGCCGTGGCAACCCCGACCGAGCATCGCATCTTCTTTGTGGTCGAGGCCCTGCGCCGTGGCTGGGACATCGTTCGCATCCATGCCATCTGCGGTATCGATCCGTGGTACCTCAACCGTATCAACGATATGGTGCAGGTCCAGGAGAGCATCCGCGGCCTGCGTGTGGAGGATATCGACGCCGACGCGATGCGCCTGCTCAAGCAGTACGGTACGAGCGACGCCGAGATCGCCGCGCTGACCGGCTCGGACGAGCGCTTTGTGCGCGCCTATCGCAAGGGTCTGGGCGTGGTTCCCAGCATGAAGACGGTCGATACCTGCGCTGCGGAGTTCTCGAGTGCCACGGAGTACCATTACAAGACGTACGAGAACATCTACCGCACGAGCCCGGATGCCAAGAAGTGCGTGGCTCCCGACGAGACCACGCCGGCGGACAAGCCCAAGGCGATGATCCTGGGCGCCGGCCCCAACCGCATTGGCCAGGGTATCGAGTTCGATTACTGCTGCGTGCACGCGAGCTACGCGCTGGCGGCCCGCGGCTTTGAGACCATCATGGTCAACTGCAACCCCGAGACCGTTTCGACCGACTACGACACGTCCGACCGCCTTTACTTTGAGCCGCTCACCTACGAGGACGTCATGGACGTTATCGATGTTGAGCGCCCCGACGGCGTCGTGGTGACGCTTGGCGGCCAGACCCCGCTTAAGCTGGCGCGCATGCTCGAGGAGAGTGGCGTCAACATCATGGGCACCAAGCCCGATGCCATCGACTTTGCCGAGGACCGCGAGCGCTTTGCCGCCCTGCTCGACAAGCTGGGCATCATGTACCCGCCGGCGGGTCAGGCCACCTCGTTTGAGGAGGCCGAGGCCGTTGCCGCACACATTGGCTACCCGCTGCTGGTACGTCCGAGCTACGTGCTGGGCGGCCGCGGCATGATGATCGCCTACGATGCCGAGCACCTGCGCGATTACATGGCCGAGGCTGCGCGCATTAGCCCCGACTACCCGGTGTACCTGGACCGCTTCCTGGAGGGTGCGATCGAGTCCGATGTCGACGCCCTGTGCGATGGCGAAGAGGTCTATATCGGCGGTATCCTGGAGCATATCGAGGAGGCCGGTATCCACTCTGGCGACTCCGCGACCTGCATCCCGCCGTTCAGCTTTAGCGAGAGCCTGCAGGCAAAGCTTCGCGAGACCACGCGCCGCATCGCGATGGCGCTGGGCGTGCGCGGCCTGGTCAACGTGCAGTACGCCATCAAGGGCGAGACCGTCTACGTGATCGAGGCCAACCCGCGTGCCAGCCGCACCGTGCCGTTTATCTCCAAGGCCACCGGTGTGCCGCTCGCCAAGTGTGCCGCACGTATCATGGCGGGCGATTCCATCGCCAGCCTGGGCCTGCCGAGCGACGAGCGTCAGCTCGATTGGTTCTGCATGAAGGAAGCCGTTATGCCCTGGGGTCGTTTCCCCGGTGCCGACGTTATCTTGGGGCCCGAGATGAAGTCGACGGGCGAGGTCATGGGTATCGCCAAGAGCTATCCCGAGGCATACGCCAAGACGCAGCTGGCGATCGACTACAAGCTGCCTGACCCGAGCAGCGGCAAGGTGTTCATCAGCGTGTGCGACCGAGACAAGCGCCATATCCTTTCGGTCGCCCGTATCCTGCGCTACCTGGGCTTTGACATCTGCTCTACCGAGGGTACGGCACGCGTGCTGCGCGGCGGCAACGTGACGTGCGAGGTCGTGGAGAAGATTAGCGGCCCGCACGACGGCGAGCGTCCCAACATCGGCGACCTCATCGCCGACGGCAAGATCGCGGTAATCATCAACACGCCGTATGGTCCGGGTTCGCGTGGCGACGGCTATCTGTTGCGTACCGAGGCGGTGCGCCGCGGCGTGACCTGTGTGACCGCGATGTCTGCGGCCAACACATACGTGAGCGCCATCGAGGCGGTGCGCGAGGACCAGCAGGGTCACGGCAGTGCCAACGACATGGGCATGGACGTCATCGCCCTGCAGGACCTGCCGCAGTACACGGTGTAGTTGACCTGGCAGGCCGGGGCGGGAGGGGCCGAGATTTCCCCCTTTCGCTCCGGCTGCAAGCAGAGTCGCTCAGGAGGAAACTCGGCCCCTCCCGCCCCGACGCACTGTGTCTAGACGGATTGCACCTCCTGTTTTTAGAGATAAATACCATTTAGCGGTGATATTCAACCGTTCAAGATATTATGTAATGGCATATTACGTCATATGACGTAATATGCCATTAGCAGTCAAGGATGACTGTCTGTGTTCAAGTCGAGAAAGGGGCAAAATGATTAAACTGTGTCGCGTCGATAGCCGGTTAGTGCATGGGCAGACCGTGTTCTCTTGGTATCCAACGCTTGAAGCAAACGCTATTCTTGTGGTTTCAGATGAGTACGCCGCAAGCAAAGAGCGAATTCAAGCGCTGCGAATTGCAAAACCCGCTGATGCCAAATTGGTTGTCAAAAGTGTAGAAGATTCCATCGTGGCCCTTAACGGAAGCGCGGTGGATAAATACGAGCTAATTGTTGTTGCGGGAAATGTACATGACGCCTGTGAAGTTGCGCGTGCGTGTCCAAAAATAACGTCTGTGAATTTAGGCGGCGCTCGACCGTTGGGGGATAGCGTAAAGGAGCTTGGCCCTGCTGTGCGCCTTTCCCAATCCGATATTAATGAAATTAAGAAAGCCATGGCTGATGGAATCGAATTCGAGGTAAGGCAGGTTGCTAGCGAGAAAAAACGCATCGTAACAAGTTTTGATTTGTAGGAAGAGGGAGAAATATGCTGCTTCAAGCTTTTCTGGTTGGTCTTGCCGCTGCGATAGGTCGATCGGATTATTTACTCGGTACTGCGATGGTCGAGCGGCCGATTGTCCTCGGAGCGATTGTCGGTATTTTTTTGGGTGATATTCCGACTGGCGTTATTGTTGGTTTCCAGCTCGAACTCGCGTTCATGGGGGTCTGGCAGGTTGGTGCTGCCGTGCCGCCCAACGTAATTGTTGGTTCAGTTTTGGGAACAGCCTTTGCGATTACTATGGGTGCGGGTCCCGAGACCGCTCTGACTATTGCTATGCCCACTGCGGTGCTTGCCGGCATGTTTGACAGCCTTATGTATAGCGTTGTTACGCCTCCTATGGCTGTCTGGGCTGATCGTGGCGCCGAAAAAGACGACCCCAAAACGATTGCAGCCGCTATGTGGACCAATGGAATTCTCTACATCATTGCGCTTGGCTTGATTTGCGGCGTGGCTTTTTACGTTGGAAATGATGCTGTTCAGGCACTGATTGACGCCATTCCTGATTGGCTTACGAATGGGCTTACGATCGCAACGGGTATTCTGCCCGCGCTTGGATTTGCGCAGCTTATGTCAATCCTGTCCACCAAGGAGCTGAGCTTCCTATTCTTTGGAGGCTTCTTGCTGAGTGCCTATCTAAACATTCCGACGATCGGTATCGTGGCGTTTTCGCTGATCCTGATTGGGATTCTCAATATGGCTCACATTTTTATGCCTGCCAGTGCGGCGGTCGCTAAGGAGGTTGACGATGACAACGAATTCTAATGATGTTCTTGAGCTCTCGCCGGAGTCAAATAAATCGACCGATAAGAGAATAACCAAGAAAGACTTAAAGGCGTTATTTTGGCGTAGCTTTCCACTCAACATCATGTGGAGCTTTGACCGACAAATGAACGTTGGTTTCTGCTACGACATGATTCCGGTAATCAAGCGGTTATACGATAAGCCTGAAGACCGGATCGAGGCATATAAGCGTCATCTTGAGTTCTACAATATTCAAGTTACGTTTAATCCTCTGGTCGCCGGCATTGTGGCCTCCATGGAGGAGGAGAACGCCAACAATCAGGACTTTGACACCGCCTCAATTAACGCCATGAAAGCATCGCTTATGGCTCCGCTTTCCGGTATTGGAGATTCACTGATTGCCAGTACGCTTCGCATGATTGCGACGGGCGTTGTGACAGGACTTTGCCTTTCGGGCAGTCTGCTCGGCCCAATCCTGTTCCTGCTTCTTTATAATGTCCCAACGATCCTGATCCGCTGGTTTGGGCTTCAGTATGGTTATTCGCTTGGCAGTGGCATGATTTCGAAGCTGAACGATTCTGATGTAATGCACAAAGTTACGTCCGGCCTGGCGATTGTGGGACTAATGGTAGTTGGTGGAATGGTGGCGACCACCGTTGCAGTTACCACTCCGCTCGCTCTTAACTTCGGCGACACCGCGTTTAAGTTGCAGGAAACGCTCGATGGGATATTCCCGGCTCTTTTGCCGCTCTGCGCGTTCGGGATCATGTGTCTTTGCAATAAGAAACAGGTCAAAATTATTTGGCAGATTGTGGGCATTCTCGCTGCGGGTATTGTGCTCGGCGTCCTGGGGATTTTGGGCTAGAGAAGGCGTCCATCTTTTGAGATGCTGAACTCGAAGGACGATGCGTCTGCTCGCCAAACGGTTTTTGAATAGTGGAGCGGCATTTCATCGCAGGCATATGTGACGTGCTCGACAACGCTCACGGGGGCTCCAACGATATAACCGAGAAGGTTTGCTTCTTGGAGCCCCGCTATTCCTGCGGTGATTTTGAGCTTCTCAATACCGGTTGCGATGCTGTAATGGTTGGCGATCAGGTCGAAAAGACTGGCATTGTCTGTGAGAAGCTCCAGTAGTCCGGGCAGAGTGCCCTGCGTTGCATAAACGGTGTCGATGGCGCAGGGGGCATTTTCGATATAAACCAAGCGCGCAACTCGTTGCACTACGGTTCCGTTGTCAATTTTGAGCTCCCGTGCAATGTGGGCATCAGCCTTGATCAAGCCTGTTTCCAAGATGGACTTGGTTGTTTTATCGCCGTATTGGGGGTCGGAGCTCAAATTGAAAATGGTGCTTGTTCCTCGTTTCAGGGTGAGCTTCGATGGGTTTACGAATGTTCCCTTGCCTCGCAGGCGGTAGAGCAAGTTTTGGTCAATGAGATTCTGTACGGCGCGTCTTACGGTGATCCTGCTTACTTTGTATTGCTTGCAAAGCTCGGTTTCGGTGGGAATCTGACTGCCGCCGGGGAGTTCGCCAGAAACTATTTTCTTGAGGATATCGTTTTCAACGGTCTGATAGAGAAGCTCTGGCTGAGTGAGCTCGTCTTTTGCTGCAGGCATGGTGGACCCCTTGGTCTTCAGTTTCTTTAGTACATAGATATACGACAACTGAGGACATCATAAGCCGTTATCTCAAAAGTTATGGAAATATCGATTTGGCGTTATCGCCGAGAGGGGATTTAAGATGGGCAGACAATACGACGAGGCGTTGATTGGCGCCATCTCCGGTCGCTCGTTTATAACCGAGAAGAGGGGGCTCGAGGTTCAAATTCGTCCGGTTCCTGATGATGAAAGAGAGCATGTGCTTGACCCACGAATTCTCGAGGTATCTCGCAAGAAGATGCGGAATGTTAGCATGTCTCCGAGCTGGACGAGCCTTATTGGAATGCGCCATCGCCCGGATAAGCCGACATACCGCCTACTCGATGGTGAGGTTCAGCGCGATGAGATCCTCATGGAGGCGGCCGATCGCTATATAGATTTATTCGTCTGGACGCCACCAAATCATAAGAAGGCAAGTCCAGCGCTTGTTTACCTGCATGGCGGCGCGTTTATGGCGGGGAATGTTCTGCAATTTGAACATCAGCTCGAGTTCATCGCCGAAAAGTCTGGTGCAGTGGTGGTTTATCCAGAATACCGCTTGGCGCCGGAGACGGCATTTCCCGGGCAGATCGAGGATTGCGTTCTTGCTCTTGATTATGTGTGCGAGCATGCCGGGGATCTCGGAATCAATCCTCATAAAATAATGGTCGCCGGCGACTCCGCAGGAGGAAGCCTTACTAATGCGTGTGTTCAGCTCAGGGGTGCTGGAGCTGTAGCCCATGCCTTCGAAATCTATCCTGAAGTCGACCTTGCGGGCGAACAGGGCGAGGGATATGAGGATTTTCCTGCGATAGCCGATCAAGAGGACGTTGCGCGTTTTCGCATCGACCATCTTCGCGATTCGGACGGCCCGATGGTCGAACTTTGTGCACACGGAAAAATGTCTCCTCATGACCCGTTGATTTCTGCGCTAATGCTTGAGGACTGCACTGATTTCCCCCCGGTGACTATCGTGACATCCGAATACGATCCGCTTCGTATCCCCGATGAAAAATGGGCTACAAAATTACGGTCTTCAGGAATCGATGTCGAGGTCATCGAATATGCCGGATGTGACCATGGTTTCTTCGATCATTTTGGCGTGTACCCGCAATCGGAAGACGTGTGTTTGTTGATGGCTGAGAAGCTTAAAGAAATGGCTGCACAATAACGTCTCTCGGCGATAAGGGACTGAAGTCGCCTGTGTTTCTGCATTCGTGGTTCTCAGTCTGATTAAAAATGAGGCTTGCTCCTTGCCCGAGTGGGTGGGGAGCAGTTTGTTTTTTGTAGCGATGCGAGGCGAGTGCCGCGCACTTTAGATCGCCATTTTGCTTCGCTGTATACCACTTGACGTAATAAAAGAGGCAAGGGCGGTGCGAGGGCCAACAGTCATTCTAAGCTCGGATTCGTATTCTAAAAAGGTTGTTTCGGTTGCGCGGTACAATATAGCAAAAAAGAATGATAAAATGAATTCGAAAAAGAATTCATTTTTAGGAGGTATGTATGCCTGCTTTGCAGATGCTCGACAACCTTGTTCCAATTAGCGATTTCAGCCACGGTAAGGGCTCGGCTGCATTTTCGAAGGTTGGGGACGACAATCCTGTTGTGGTTCTCAAACACAACAAGCCAGCGTTTGTGATTGTTACACCCGATGAATATAGGGAAGCGAAGCAAGCGGAGGAGGACCTCACCTTGTTAACGTTGGCGCTTAAGAGAATGGCTGTGGCAAGTGACGATGCGCTTGTTTCCCTGTCTGATGTTATGGAAGAGCTGGGTGTGAGCCAGGACGAACTCGATCAGATGGATGAGGTCGAGTTTGAATGAGTGGGTACGAAGTCGCTTTCTACCCGGATGCTCTCAAGGATATTAAGCGTCTGGACGGCTCCCAACGAAAGATCGTCCTTAAGGCTATAGAAAAAATCAGAACGAACCCATTGCCGCAGAACGAAGGTGGATTCGGCAAGCCTCTTGGAAACAAGGCAGGTACGGATTTGACTGGCTTTATGAAGATCAAGCTCAGGGGAAGTGGCATTCGAATCGTGTACCGCCTCATCAGAATTAAAGAAAAGATGGCCATCGTAGTGGTAGGCGCTCGCGAAGACATGGAAGTCTACCGAACTGCTCAGAGACGAGAACTCGATTTCGAGAAATGGGCGGAAGAGAATATCTAGCTTTAACGATGAACGACGAGTGAGCGTTGGTGGGGCCCTGACGAATTAGATTCGTCAGGGTTTTTCGCTGAACCAATTGCCTTCAGCCTCCGTTGACCTTTCCTTCCAATTCATCAGCCAACGTACGTCATGGCAATCCCCGGTAGGTCGCAGGGCGCTTCGCGGGCGGGCCAGGCTTTATCTGAACGACTTTGCGAAGCAACCGGAGTGAAGATAAAGCCTGGCCCGCCCGCGAAGCGCCACAAAGACCGCAGGGACGGGAGCAGCTATACTACTCTCAGTAGTTAAGGGTCGCGGATCCGCCGCGTCGCCGCTCTCAACAGGAGGTCTTTGTTTATGGCAGATCAAAAGCCGGTTGTCGGGATTATCATGGGTTCCAAGTCCGATCTGGGCGTTATGGAAGGCTGCACCGCCGAGCTCGAGGCGCTGGGTGTGCCCTATGAGCTTGTCATTGCGAGCGCACACCGCACGCCGGCGAAGGTCCACGAGTGGGCTTCGACTGCTGCCGATCGCGGTATCAAGGTGATTATCGCCGCCGCTGGCAAGGCCGCTCACCTGGGTGGTGTCGTGGCTGCCTTTACGCCGCTGCCGGTTATCGGCGTGCCTATGAAGACGAGTGACCTGGGCGGTATGGATTCGCTGCTGTCGATGGTGCAGATGCCTTCGGGCGTGCCCGTGGCCTGCGTTGCCATCAACGGCGCCAAGAACGCCGCCATCTACGCCACGCAGATTCTAGGCGCTTGCGACCCCGAGTACCGCAAGGTTATCGAGAAGATGAAGCAGGAGATGGCCGACGCCTAGGCGTTCCGCCGTTTCGCCGCAGTATAAGGAGAGCCATGTCCGACTATCAGGGAAAACGATTCAAGGCTTCTCAGATCCCCGATCCGTCCAAGCCGAGTGCTGCCCATGGGGCACAGCAGGGTCGGACATCCTCTCCTCAGCAGCCGCGCGCGCCGCGCCCCGTGACGCCGGCGACGCATCGTCGACAGGACGCGCCAGCCGCATATCGACCTTCATCTTATAGCAACGCTAAGAAGCCGCCCCGGTCTTCATCGCATGCCGCGCCGTCGGATTACACCGAGCCGCCGCGCAAAAAGCGCCGCTCCATTATTCCCATTCTGCTCATCATCATCGGCATCGGCCTGATTGTTGCCGCCGCTGCCATCTTTATCAATGCTCAGATTGGCTATAAGCAGGCAAGCGATTCGTACCAGAAAATCGAGAAGCAATATGTAAGCGATAAGGACGCCAGCGGCGTGCCGATTATCGACTTCGATGCACTTGCCCAGACAAATCCCGAGGTTGTGGGTTGGATTTACGCGCCGGGAACCAACATCAACTATCCCGTGGTGCAGACCAATAACAACTCCAAATACCTCAACACGCTGTTTGACGGTACGTCCAATGCATCGGGTGCGATCTTCTTGGACAGCGACGACACCGCGCCGGGAATGGTTGACCAGCAGACCACGATCTACGGCCACCACATGAATGACGGGTCGATGTTCAACGTGATTTCGGACACCACTGATCAGGCAACGTTCGATAGCATCGAGTTCGTGTATTACATCACACGGGATGCTACGTATAAACTGCGACCACTGGCGACCAAAGTTGTCGAGGACACGTATGCCAAGGCGCGCACGACCAATTTTGAGGGCGACGACGGGCTCAAGAACTACCTGTCCGAGATGCTCGACGGGGCTTCTGCCGTGGCGAGTGATGCCACCGATCGTGCTGCTTCGGCAACCAAGGTCGTAACGCTTGTGACCTGTCGTTCGTTATCGCTGAGCAACACGCGTGCCGTCATGGTGCTCACGCCGGTCGAGGAATAAGTTGTTCGAGAGTAGCTAAAAAGCCCCGTTCCAAATTGGCTACTCGACGACGGTAAGGGAGAAATGATGCTCGAGAATGGCAAAACGATGCCTTCGGTTGATGCTTGGCTGCGCGAGGCCAAGGCCGATTCGTCGGCACCTGCGTGCGGTATGTATCTGACACATAACGGTGTGGTGCGTGCGACGCCCAAGGCCGAGGCGCGCGGTGTCGAGACCGATGGCGTGGCGCCGGGCCACAAGGTGGGCGGCATGGTGTTCGGCTTCGATGCTCAGAAGGTGCAGGCTGCTATCGAGGCCACGAGCGCGATGCCGGGTATCGGCTATGTGCGCGTGTGGCTGGCAAGCGGCGAACTCGCCGTGGGTGACGACATCATGCTCGTGCTCATCGGCGGGGACATTCGCCCGCACGTGGTCGATGCGCTGCAGGCGCTCGTTGGCACCATCAAGAACGAATGTGTGAGTGAGGTCGAGCGCGAGGCGTAGAGGCTTGCGTCGATAGAAGACTCGTTTATAAAAATGCCCGCCGGTACGTGTGATACCGGCGGGCATTTTGCGTTTTGGACGCGGTTGGCGCTACACGCGCGTCGCATCCTTGGGGCTCATGGTCATGCTCTGGAAGCGATTCTCCATAAAGTCATTATCGAAGTACTTGCCGTAGAACTGCGCAACGGGAATATCCGGTTCCGTGCCGTTGACGCGCTGATACCAATAATCGAGCGACTGCAGCGTCATAACGCCATCGACCAGCATAATGATGGTGAAGATGACAGTAGCCGAGTAGCGACTCTTCCACGGAATCATGTTGATGAGCTTGAGCAGCCTCGGCAGCAGCAGCTTGATCCAGATGAGTCCGCCCAGGCCCCACAGGCAGGCAAAGCCCGTGCAGGTACGTCCGCCGGTAAGGACGGCGAGCGGATCGGGCATGCCAAAGAGCTTCATATGCGAGTAGCTCCACGAGACTACGCCAAACGAGGTCTGCATAAACCAGCCCACGAACACTTCAAAGCTTGCGCCGAGCACAGCGCTTACCAGGAAAATGATGATGGGGTTCTTTTTGTAGAAGCGGTTGAGCACCATGGTCATGAGCACGGCGCCAAATCCGTAGATGGGGCTGAAGGGGCCAAACAGCATGCCGGCGCGGTTCTGGTAGACGCCCGGGTCGTCGACCGTCATGTGCCAGATGTCCTCGGCGATCAGGCCGAGTATGCAGCAGACAAAGAATACCCAGAACAGGTTGAAGTAGTTGAGCTTGATGTAGCCTTCGCCGGTCTCATCGCGGCCGAGCATACCCTCGTCGGCGGCGTCGCGATCGAGCATCTCCTGCAGTCGGCGCTGCAGCTCGCGCTCCTGACGAAGCGTGGGGTCGACGGTGGCCGAAAGCGCGACGAGGATGCCGAGTTGGATGGCGGGGCGCAGCAAGAACGGCCCGATACCCTGGAGCATCACGTCGACCAAAAGCTCGACGACGGTAAATGCGATAAGGATGTAGGACAGGCGGGCGGCGTTGCGGCGCTGGTTCTTGATGAGGTCCAGGCCAAAGATGATCAGGATGACGGCACTGGCAGCCGAGAGCATGATGCCGGCGACGATAAGGCCGACTGCGACGAGCGTGTTGTCGCCAAGTTTGTCGACGGCGTTGCCGTTGATGAGCGCGGTAATGACCTGCCACATAAAGGCGCCGACCGACGGGAGCGTGCCCACGCCGGAAAGGATGCACAGGACGGCGTACACCTTAATGATGAGGGGGATCTTCTTGACCTCCGTGGCGCTGGGGACGCTGGGGTCGAGTTCGTTTCGATCCATACATAACCTTTCTCGTTTTGCTGTAGGTACAAGGATACGCCGCCGACCTGCTAAAAGACAGGACAAACGACCCAATTGCAGCAATGTAAGCCCTAACGGCGGGCGAGACGCGTCGCGACGGAAGCATGCGGGATCGTCGGTCCCGAGGCGCCTGCCCAATAAAATGTTTGGCTGCAAAACGGATTATAAGCTCGGTGGGCTTTTAAAAAGCGCTGTTCATGCGCGGGAGTGCTTGTCTTGCCGTGCGTATAATAGGGCAGGTAACGCCAAATAACGAGGCTCTGAGGGGATGCCATGTCTCAAGAAACCATCCGCGCGGCCGAGCGTGCCGCGGGACAGGTGAAGACCATGTCGACGTATGATCCGGACTCCGACCAGCTGCATGAGGAATGCGGCATTTTTGGTGTGTGGGCACCCGATCGCGATGTGGCTCGACTGACGTACTTTGGTCTGCGCGCGCTACAGCATCGCGGCCAGGAATCGGCGGGAATCGCCGTGGGTGATGGCGGCACGGTTATGGTCCGCAAGGACCTGGGACTGCTCGACCGCGTGTTCTCCAACGCCGACCTGTCGACACTCTCCGGCCAGCTGGCCGTGGGCCACGTGCGCTATGGCACCGCCGGCGCCAAGAGCTGGGAAGCCTCGCAGCCGCACCTTTCCACCATCAACAGCGTCATTATCGCGCTTGCTCACAACGGCACTCTGGTCAACACCGACGAGCTGCGCCGCCAGCTGATCGAGCTGGGCGTGCCGTTCCTCTCCAATTCGGATTCCGAGGTCGCGACCAAGCTTATCGGCTACTTTACCCAGCGTACGGGCCACCTGCGCGAGGGCATTCGCAAGACCATGGAGCTTGTGCGCGGCGGCTACGCCATGACGCTCATCAACGAGCAGGCGCTCTACGCATTCCGCGATCCGCACGGCATTCGCCCGCTCGTGCTGGGCAAGCTGGTGGACGAGGGCCTGGACCAGGCCGATGCCGCATCCGTTTCGCAGCTGCCGTCGCAGGACGGTGCCGCGACGGTCGACTCCGCCGTCCATGTCACGCGCGCCGACGGCTGGGTCGTCGCCTCCGAGACGTGCGCGCTCGATATCGTGGGCGCCGAGTACGTCCGTGACGTCCGTCCCGGCGAGATCTTGCGCATCAGCGCCGAGGGTCTGGTGTCCGAGCAGGGCGTGCCTGCCGCCGAAGAGCCCGCAAACTGCATCTTTGAGCAGGTCTACTTTGCCCGCCCCGACTCCATCATGAACGGCAAGAGCGTCTATGCCTGCCGTTATGACATGGGTCGTCAGCTGGCACACGAGGAGCCCGTCGAGGCTGACCTGGTCATCGGCGTGCCCGACTCCGGCCTGCCGCCCGCGGAGGGGTATTCGCACGAGAGCGGTATTCCCTTTGGCGAGGGCCTTATCAAGAACCGCTACGTGGGCCGTACGTTTATTGAGCCTACGCAGGAGTTGCGCGCCATGGGCGTGCGTATGAAACTCAACCCGCTGCGCGACAACATCGAGGGCAAGCGCCTGGTCGTCATCGACGACTCCATCGTGCGCGGCACCACCATGGTGCAGCTCGTCAAGATGCTACGCAACGCTGGCGCCAAGGAGATTCATATCCGCATCAACTCACCCGAGGTCATCTGGCCGTGCTTCTACGGTATCGATACCGACGTGCAGTCGCAGCTTATCAGCGCCAACAAGACGGTCGACGAGATTTGCGAGTATATCGGCGCCGATTCGCTGGCCTTCCTTTCGGTCGAGGGCCTGCTTAAGGTCATGCCCAAGGGCGGTTACTGCGATGCGTGCTTTACCGGCCGCTACCCCGTGGCGATTCCCGAGAGTTTTGGCCGCGACAAGTTCATGGAGGGCTTTAAGCCCCGCAACCTGGACAAGCCGTTGCACTTTGATGACGACGCCGTGGTCGAGAAATACGACGACCGCAGCTGGGAAGAGAAGCACGGTGAGGCCTAAAACCTGCCATGTGGGGATAGGTTTATTTTGGTAGGTTTTACCTGCTGTTTTGTTGATTGAGCGGCGCGCGTTGTTATGGCGCGCGCCGAAATGAACGCAACTATGAGCACCGTTTGGCGCCCGCGCGGCGCCACGGTAGTGGGAGAGGAAGGCTCAGATGAGCGACAGCAAGCATGTGACGTATGAGGATGCCGGCGTCGATACCGCCGAGGGCGGCCGTGCCGTCGACGCGATTAAGCAGATGGTTAAGGACACCAATCGCCCCGAGGTTATCGGCGGCATCGGCGGCTTCGGTGGTCTGTTCTCGGCCGCCGCGCTTAAGGATATGGAAGACCCGATTCTGATTAGCGGTACCGACGGCGTGGGCACCAAGCTCGTGCTCGCCCAGATTATGGACCGTCACGAGACGGTGGGCCAGGACCTGGTTGCTATGTGCGTCAACGACATTTTGGCTTCGGGCGCCGAGCCGCTGTTCTTCCTGGACTACGTTGCCATCGGTCACATCGAGGCCGAGCACATGGCAAAGATCATCAAGGGTGTGGCCGACGGCTGCAAGCTCGCGGGCTGCGCGCTCGTGGGCGGCGAGATGGCCGAGCACCCGGGCGTTATGGCTCCTGCCGACTACGACCTTGCCGGATTTACCGTGGGCGTCGTCGACCGTCCCAAGATGCTCGACCCCGCGAACGTCCGCCCCGGCGACGTGATCCTGGGCCTGCCTTCCACTGGCGTGCACTCCAACGGCTACTCGCTCGTGCGCAAGGTCATTGGCGTCGACGGCATTAAGCCGGGCACGCCCGAGGCCGCCGCTAAGGCCGAGGAGCTGAGCCGTCCGCTCGAGGAACTCGGCGGCGCATCGCTGGCAGACGCCCTGCTGGCTCCCACGCGCATCTACGTCAAGCCGATTCTGGAGCTGCTGCGCGGCGGCGCCAACGTGCACGCTATCGCCCACATCACTGGCGGCGGTATTACCGAGAACCTCAACCGCGCGCTTGCCGACGACGTCGACGCCGTGGTCACCCGCAACGGCGCCGAGATGGGTTGGGACGTTCCGCCCGTCATCACCTACGTGTCGCGCCAGGCCGAGCTCGCGCCCAACGAGGCATGCAAGACCTTCAACATGGGCGTTGGCCTGTGCCTGATCGTCGCCCCCGAGGACGAGGCTGCCGTGACCGAGGCCCTGGTCGCGCTGGGCGAGAAGCCGTTCCGCGTGGGCGAGTGCGTCGAGGGCTCCGGTAAGGTCGTGTACTCCGATGAGCGCTAACGAGCAGATGACTGCTGCCGAGGGCCTGGATTTTGTGCCCTATACCCGTCCGACCGGTACCGATACGGCCGAGCCGCTCAAGATCGGTGTGCTCATCAGCGGTTCGGGTACCAACCTGCAGGCGCTGATCGATCTGATCGCTGCCGGCAAACTCAACGCTTCGATTGAGCTTGTGGTGTCGAGCCGTCCTTCGGCTAAGGGTTTGCAGCGCGCTGAGCGCGCGGACATCCAGACGCTCACGCTGTCTAAGGATGTCTACGCCGACCCCATCGCCGCCGACGAGATCATCGCGCACGAACTGCTCGAACGCGGCTGCGAGTATGTGGTCATGGCCGGCTACATGCGCATGGTGCACACGCCGCTGCTGGCGGCGTTTCCCAACCGCGTGGTCAACTTGCATCCGGCGCTGCTGCCGAGCTTTACCGGTGCGCATGCGATTGACGATGCCTTTGCGCGCGGCGTCAAGGTAACTGGCGTGACCGTGCATTTTGCCAACGAGATCTACGACAACGGTCCCATCATCGCCCAGCGTGCGCTGGCTGTTGAGGAGGGCTGGGATGTCGACACGCTCGAGGAGCACATCCACGCGATTGAGCACGTGCTGTATCCCGAGGTCGTGCAAATGCTCGCCGACGGCCGCGTCCACGTGCTGGAGAGCGGCAAGGTCGCAATTGACGCGCCTCGCGGCTAGCGGCGCACAGTACAATTTAGCCGAGTAGTCAGGGTGGTCATTGGCGCCAAGGCGCACGTGGCCACCCTTTGTTTTGGGTAGTCACCTGCGACGTTCTTTAACGACTAGTCATTTAAGAACGTCCCCGATGGCTAGGTGAGAGAGAGGTGAGCGCATGGCGGATAACGAAGCGCTGTTTACGCCTGAGCTGGTGTTTTTTGATTGGGAGTGTGCGACGCCGGATGAGGTGTTCGCGCGGCTTGAGGGCGAGCTTGCACCACGTGGCTACATTGCATCCGGTTGGCTCGACGCCGTCCGCACGCGTGAAGATGCCTATCCCACGGGCCTTGCCATGCCGGCGGCCAACATCGCTATCCCGCACACCGACCCGGGGTTTGTGGCCAAGCCCTATATCGCGGTGGTGAAGCCCGCCGCGCCCGTGACATTTAACGCTATGGCTGGCATGGGCGCTCCGGTGCCGGCGCAGATCGTCATTAATCTGGGCATTGCCGAGCCGGGCGGCCAAGTCGAGGCCCTGCAAGCGCTCATGAACATCTTTATGGGTGCCGATGCCGCAGCCGACGTGCTCGGCCAGACCACGCCCCAGGGTATGGTCGACGCCATCCGCCGCCACTTCTAAGGTGGGGCTGAGTCGGCACTTGGGGGACGTTCCTTTTCTGTCGGCACTTGGGGGACTGTCCCTAACTGCCGGCACATAAAGAACGTCCCCAACTGCCAAGTGCCGCATCTGCCCCCTTTGCACCAAAATGGTGCAGATTAACCTGCCCCCAATGTACCAAGCGTGCCGCGGGGGCCGCGTTGTGACACAATGGCGTTTGTTCGATTCGTTATGCGAAAGGCCGACTATGGCAAATAAGAAAAAGAACTCCGAGGCCGCGCCGACGCCCGAGCAGCAGGCTCGCGCTGCCTCCAGCTCTCGCAAGAAGCAGCGCAAGACGTACGTGTCTAAGACCGTCAAGATCGTCCTGGTGGTCATCGGCGTGCTGGCGATGCTGCTTTCCGTCTCGGCGATGGCGTGCTCCGGCCTTATGTCGCGGGCTGAGGACACCTCGGGCTACAAGCTGACCGGCGGTGTTGCTGCTACTATCAACGGCACCAACCTCACCGAGGACACCGTGACCAAGCAGATCATGAGCATGCGCACGTCCTACGGCTACACCAAGGACAAGGACTGGGCGCAGTATCTGGTCGACAACGACCTCACGCCCAAGAAGTACCGCAAGCAACTCATCGACTCCTACACGCAGCAGATTCTGCTTCAACAGGCACAGAAGGAGAACGGCGTGACGGTGTCGGATGAGGAGGTCGAGAAGGCTTGGAAGGACGCGTGCAAGAGCGCGGGCGGTGCCAAGGCCTTTAAGAAGACCCTCAAGACCTACGGCTATACCGAGGACACCTACAAGGACTCGCTCAAGGAGAGTCTGGCGCAGCAGAAACTCAAGGATGCGGTAGCGCCCACAAGCAAGCCCAAGGACAGCGAGATTGTCGATTACATCAACGAAAACCTGTCCAGCTACAACGATGCCCGACGCTCGTCGAACATCCTGATCAAGGTTGATTCCGACGCTTCCGACGAGGACAAGGCTGCCGCCAAGGCCAAGGCGCAGGAGTGCCTGGACAAGATCAACTCCGGTGAGCTGAGCTTTGAGGACGCCGTTGAGCAGTACTCCGAGGACACAGGTTCCAAGGAGAAGAAGGGCGATGTGGGCTGGGATAAGCTCACCACCTTTGTCGACAGCTACCAGACGGCGCTCGAGGGACTCAACAAGGGCGACGTGAGCGAAGTCGTCGAGTCGACCTATGGCTACCACATCATCAAGTGCACCGACTACTTCCATGTCGATAATCAGGTTGATGACATCAACCAGGTGCCCAAGGACATCAAAAAGTACGTCTCCAACGTGGTGAAGACGCAGGCGGCCAGCACCGCGTACAGCGAGTGGCTGGAGCAGTACAAGAAGGATGCCGACATCACCGTCAACCCCATGCCCAAGGACGTACCCTATAACGTGAGTCTGAAGGGCGTCACCAAGAGCTCGACCGACGATTCGTCGACGACTGAGTAATCATGGGGCGGTGCTCGCGCGAGCGCCGCCCACGCTATTAGAGAGGATTTGCAGATGACCAACGAAGAGCTGCAGAAGGAAATGATCGCGGCCATGAAGGCCAAGGACAAGGTTCGCCTGTCCATCATTCGCCAGGTTAAGGCCGAGGTGAAGAATATCGAGGTCAACGAGCGCCGCGACGTGACCGAGGAAGACGTCAACAGCATGATTAAGCGTCTGATTAAGCAGACGAGTGAGACGCTGGAGATGTCCATCAAGGCCGGCACCGACCAGGAGCGTACCGACAACCTGAACGAGCAGGTCAAGATTCTGGAGAGCCTGCTGCCCGCGCAGGTTTCGGGCGAGGAGCTCGAGGCTCTGATCGAGCAGGTTATCGCCGAGCTGGGCGCTACGTCCAAGAAGCAGATGGGCCAGGTCATGGGTGCACTCGGCAAGGCCACCGGCGGCAACTTCGACAAGCCGGCCGCGGCAAAGATCGTCGGAGCAAAGCTTGCGTAAGGGCCGAGCGGTACACAGTTGAGGCTGAGGGGGCGTGACCATTGCGGTCGCGCCCCTTTTTTGCTGGGCGGTGCTCATTGGGGACAGGCTTAAATGAGTGCCCAATGAGCGGGTACTCATTTAAACCTGTCCCCAATGAGTGGGTGGAAGGTTGCGGGTTCTTTACGGGAATGTAGTGTGGGCTGCGGAAACGCGGTTCTTTCCGTACAATAGTTCAACTCGTGTAAACGCAGGGAAGGGACATTCATGGCAGACATGATCGAGATCAAGCATCTCAACAAGTACTTTGGCGACCTGCATGTGCTCAAAGATATCAATCTCACCGTCAAGCGCGGCGAGAAGCTCGTAATGATCGGGCCTTCCGGCTCGGGTAAGTCGACGCTCATCCGTTGCGTCGATTATCTGGAGGAGCCCACGTCGGGCGAGGTCGTCATCGACGGTACGCCGCTCACCAAAAAGAATCACCTGGAGATGGCTCGCAAGTATAGTTCCATGGTGTTTCAGCAGTTCAACCTGTATCCCAACATGACGGTGCTCGGCAACCTGACGCTCGCGCCCATCAAGCTGCAAAAGAAGAGCAAGGAGGAGGCGACCGAGGTCGCCATCGCCGCGCTCAAGCGCGTCGGCATGGCGCATAAGGCCGGCGAGTATCCGCAGAACCTCTCGGGCGGTCAGCAGCAGCGCATCGCCATCGCCCGTGCCCTGTGCACCAAGCAGCCTATTATCCTGTTTGACGAGCCGACCTCGGCGCTCGACCCCGAGATGGTCCAGGAGGTTCTGGACGTTATGATTGAGCTCGCGCAGGAGGACATCACCATGATCTGCGTGACGCACGAGATGGGCTTTGCGCGCCAGGTGGCCGACCGCGTCATCTTTATGGAGGACGGCCGCATCCTGGAGGAGGGTACGCCCGAGCACTTCTTCGATAACCCCGAGAACCCGCGTTGCCGCGAGTTCCTGTCCAAGATTCTGCACTAGGCGCGGTGATGGACATGACGGATATGACGAGGGCGGCCGTGTCGCGCCGTCACTTTTTGAAGCTGGCGGGCGCCGGTATGCTTGCGCTGACGGGGTCCGCGCTTACCGGTTGCGGCAACTCCACCAGCGGCGAGGGCTCCGACAAGGGGTCCAAGCTTGCGGCCATCAAGTCGCGTGGCCATCTGAATGCCGGCGTTAAGAAGGACGTTCCCGGCTATGGCTATTACGACACCGCCAAGGGCCGCTTTGAGGGCATGGAAGTCGATTTGTGCTACCAGATCGCCGCTGCCGTCTTTGGCGTGAGCTACAAGGAGGCCCGCGCCCAGGAGCTTGTCGAGTTTACCGACGTAACGCCCAAGACGCGCGGCCCGCTGATCGATAACGGCCAACTTGACGTTGTCGCGGCGACTTACACCATCACCGACGAGCGCAAGAAGAGCTGGGATTTCTCGACGCCGTACCGCACCGACTACGTGGGACTCATGGTCAAGAAGCGTTCGGGCTTTACCTCGATTGAGGATCTGGATGGCAAGGTCATTGGTGTGAGCCAGGGTGCCACCACGCAGGGCCTGATCGAGCAGATGATCAAGGACAACGGCTTTAGCTGCAAGCCCGAGTTTAGGGCCTTTAGCGGCTATCCCATCATCAAGAGTTCGCTCGACGCCGGCAATATCGACGTCTTTGCCATGGACCGCTCCACGCTGGCCGGTTACATGAACGAGACCGTTGAGCTGCTGCAGCCCGAGGTCAAGTTTGGCGAGCAGGGCTACGGCGTGGCGACCAAGAAGGGCTGCGACCTTTCGGCCGTGGTCGATCAGGTGATTTGCGATCGCCTGGCCGACGGCTGGCTCGACCAAGAGGTCAAGACCTGGGGTCTTGTATAGGCGCATCGTCCAAGGAAGGAATCAAATGCTCGAAGGATTATTTGACGCCGACCGTTGGTCGACGACATTTCAAAACATGGGGCCCTTCTGGGAGGGCTTTGGCGTGACGCTACAGGTAGTCGTTGCCGGTCTGCTGCTGTCGCTGGTGCTGGGCACGCTACTGGGCGTGTTCTCTACCACTCGCTCGCGCGTGCTGCGCGCCATAAGCCGCGTGTACGTGGAGTTTTACCAGAACACCCCGTTGCCCGTGCAGGTGCTCTTTATGTACATGGCCGGTCCGCAGTTTTTGCAGGCCATAACCGGTGCCGACCAGCCGGTGCGCATTGCGCCGTTCGTGCTGGGCTTCTTGGGTGTGGGCCTGTATCACGCGGCCTACATTTCGGAGGTCATCCGCACTGGTATCGAGGCAGTTCCGCGCGGCCAGATGGAGGCGGCCCAGAGCCAGGGCTTCACCCGTGCGCAGGCATACTGGTACATCGTGCTGCCCCAGACATTCAAGATCATTCTGCCGCCGCTGTGTAACCAGTCGCTCAACCTGGTCAAGAACACGTCGGTGCTGGCGCTCGTGGCCGGCGGCGACCTTATGTACCGTTCCGACAACTTTGTGAGTCTGTACGGTTACCTGCAGGGATACATCGTCTGCTGCCTTATGTACTTCATCATCTGCTTTCCGCTCGCCATGCTGGTGCAGTGGCTCGAGCGCCGCTCCAAGGAGCGTCCGCGCGGCGTGAGCCTGGCCGAGCTGGGGCTCGACAACGTAGAGGAGGCCTAGCGCATGGAAATCTTCAACGCGACCAACCTGCTCTACATTTGGGGCGGCTTTGTTAAGACAATCGAGATCTCGGCGCTGTCGATTTTTTTCTCGCTCATCTTTGGCACGGTGCTGGCGCTCGTTAAGAGCTATGCGCCCCGCCCGTTCCGTATTTTGGTGAGCGCCTATATCGAACTGTTCCGTTGCACGCCAAACCTGCTGTGGATCCTGTTTATCTACTTTACGGTGCAGGGTTTGGACATTGTGATTTCGACCATCGCCTTTACGCTGTTTACCAGCGCTGTTATGGCCGAGATTGTGCGCGGCGGCCTCAACTCGATTCCGCGCGGCCAGTTTGAGGCAGCGCAGAGCCAGGGCTTCGGCTTCTTTGCCACCATGCGCTACATCATTTTGCCGCAGACGTTTAAGACGATCATTCCGGCGCTGTTTAGCCAGTGCACGACCGTCATTAAGGACAGCTCGTATCTTTCGGGCATTAACGTGGCCGAGCTCATGTACACGGCAAACGTGGTGATGGCCCACGCGATCGACCTGTCGCAGGTGCTTATGCTCTACGGCCTGGTGTTTGCGATGTACTTTGTGCTCAACTTTGGTATCTCGCTGCTGGTCCGAGCGTATCAACGTCGTATCGTGGCAGCGTAGTCCTGCTTCCCCAAGCACGGCACCTTGCCCCTCAATCGTCGCTTGCGTACATTTGGTACGCGGCGCTCCTCTTTCGGGGCAATCTGCCGCACTTGGGAAACCAGGACGGTCGTAAGTGACAAAATGGGAATCAGGAATCGCCTATTTCTCATTTGTTAGAAAGGAATCGCGATGAGCGATCTGGAGAACAAGAAGAGTCCCGTGGTCATTACCATCGCGCGCGACTTTGGCGCCGAGGGCCACGAGATTGGCCGTATCCTCGCCAATGAGCTGGGGATTCCGCTGTATGACAACGAGCTGCTGGTGCGCGCGTCGCTGCGTGCGGGTGAGTCGCTCGACAAGATGGCTGCCTACGACGAGCGCCTGGCCGTGGAGAACATGGCGTTTCTGCCTGACCGCTATGACGCGCGTTCGTACTCGGACAAGTTGTTCCAAAAGATGAGCCAGGTGATTTTGGATCTGGGCGAGACCGAGAGCTGCATTATCGAAGGTCGTCTGTCCGATTATCTGCTGCGTAACAACCCCAGCCACATTGCCGTGTTGGTGACCGCACCTTTTGAGGACCGCGTCGAGATTGTGCGCAAGAAGCGTGGCCTTAACAAAAAGAAGGGCGCCAAGCTGGTCAAACAGCAGCAGAAGGCGCGCGAGGCGTTCTATAAGCGCTATAGCGCCGGCAAGTGGAAGATGACGAGCGGTAAAGACATCGTCGTCAACCGCGCCAAGCTGGGCCGCGAAGGCTGCAAGGACGTCATCGCCGCAGCCTACCGCTACAAGGTGGCGCAGCTCGAAGGCTAGCCGACCAAAACCACCGCAAGGGGGACAGGCACCTTTGCGGTGGTAGGGCGATCGGCATAGAAAAAGTCCCCGCCGGGCGTGTGCTCGACGGGGACTTTGCCGTTTGGTGGCTAGCGCTGCAGGTGATTACTCGCCCAGCAGGCTCTTGGTGATGGAAGCGGCAGCCTTCTTGCCGGCGCCCATCGCCAGAATGACCGTAGCGGCACCGGTGACGATGTCGCCGCCGGCCCAGATGCGGGGATCGGTGGTCTGGCCGGTCTCCTCGTCAGCGACGATGTAGCCCCACTTGTTGAGCTCCATCTTGCCGCCGATCTTCTTTGCGAAGGGGTTGGCGTTGGTGCCGATAGCCGAAATCGCGACGTCGCAGGGGATCTCCTCGATGGCGCCCTCGATGGGCACCGGGCGACGACGGCCGGACTCGTCGGGCTCGCCGAGCTCCATCTTCTGGACCTTGACGGCGCACACGGAGCCGTCCTCGCCAGCGACAAACTCGAGCGGGGAGACGAGCGGCAGAACCTCGACGCCCTCGGCCTTGGCATGGTGCAGCTCGGCGCGACGGCAGGGCATCTCGTCCTCGGTACGACGGTAGGCGATGATGGCGTGCTCGGCGCCCAGACGCTTGGCGGTACGGACGGCGTCCATAGCCACGTTGCCGCCACCAAAGACAACGACGTTCTTGCCGTGCTTGGTGGGGGTGTCGTACTCGGGGAACTTGTTGGCCTTCATCAGGTTCACGCGGGTGAGGTACTCGTTTGCGAAGAAGACGTTGGGCAGGTTCTCGCCGGGGACGTTGAGGAACTTGGGCAGGCCGGCGCCGGTCGCCACGTAGATGGCGTCGAAGCCCTGCTCGAACAGCTCCTCGGCCGTGGCCATGTTGCCCACGACGGAGTTGTACTCAAACTTGACGCCCATGTCCTCCAGGCCGTCAATCTCGCGCTTGACGACCGCCTTGGGCAGACGGAACTCGGGGATGCCGTAGACCAGCACGCCGCCGCCGGTGAAGAAGGCCTCGAAGACGGTGACGTCAAAGCCGTTGCGGGCGAGCTCGCCGGCGCAGGTGATGCCGGACGGGCCGGAGCCGACAACGGCGACCTTCTTGCCGTTCTTGGGAGCCATCTTGGGCGTGGAGGCGAGCTCGGGGCGGTCACCCAGGAAGCGCTCGAGCTGGCCGATGGCCACGGGCTCGGACTTTTTACCACGGATGCACTTGCCCTCGCACTGGTTCTCCTGCGGGCAGACGCGGCCGCAGATGGCGGGAAGCATGGAGTCCTCGCGGATGGTATCGAGGGCGCCGCCGAAGTCCTTCGCGCGGATCTGCTCGATAAAGCGGGGGATGTTGATGTTGACGGGGCAGCCCTCAACACAGAACGGCTTCTTGCAGTTGAGGCAGCGCTCGGCCTCGGCCAGCGCCATCTCCTCGGTGAAGCCCTTGTCGACGGGGCGGAAGTCGCAGGCGCGCTCGGCAGCCGGCTCCTCGTTATCGGGGGTACGGGGCGACTTCATATCGGCAACGAAACGACCGTTAACTAGTGGCATGCGCAGCTCTTTTCCTCATAGGCCTTGAGGGACTCGCCCTCTTCGGAACGGTAAGCGGCCTGGCGGGCACGAAGGTCATCCCAGTCGACCAGGGTGGCATCGAAGTCGGGGCCGTCGACGCAAGCGAACTTGGTCACGCCGCCCACCTCGACGCGGCAGCAGCCGCACATGCCGGTGCCGTCAACCATGATGGGGTTGAGGGACGCGGTGATGGGGGTGTCGTACTTCTGGGCGGTGAGGGTCGAGAACTTCATCATCGGAACGGGGCCGACACAGAAGACCTGGCTCACGGCCTTGTCCTGCAGTAGGCGCTCCAGCGGAGCGGTAACAACGCCCTGCTCGCCGTAGGAACCGTCGTCAGTGGTGATGTGGATGTGGTCCTCGTCGAGGAGCTCGCGGAACTGGTCCTCCATGAGCAGGAGGTCCTTGGTGCGGGCGCCCATGATGGCGTGCACCTCGTGACCGGTCTCGACCAGGTGCTTGGCGACCGGGAAGGCAATTGCCAGGCCGACGCCGCCGCCAATGACGGCGCAGGGGCCCTCGGCCATCTCGGTGGGAACGCCCAGCGGGCCCACGACGTCGCGCAGCGACTCGCCGGCCTCGTAGGTGGAAAGCATTTCGGTGGTCTTGCCGATCACCATGAAGATGAACTCGACCCAGCCCTCGTCACCGTTCCAGCCGGCCAGGGTAAACGGGACGCGCTCGCCCGTCTCGTTGGCGCGAACCATGAGGAACTGTCCAGCGTGCGCATGCTTGGCGATTGCAGACGCCTCGATGCGGAACTTGAACACCTTCTCCGAGAACTGCGTCTTCTCCAGGATCTTATACATAGAACCCCTCTCTTGTTAGGGCCGCCGAACCGTGCCTCCACGGAAATGGACGGTAGCCCGAATAAAACCGTACGCGCACAGGCGTTGTGCAGACATACGGTGCAAATTATACCCTCATGGACATGTCACTTACGTGTGTCTTCGGCTGTTGGGAGCAGGGTTTATCCACTTTGGCCTACCAAAGGGGAGAGGTTTATTTTGGTCAGTTTTATCAGGTAAAACGGCAAAGGGGGCCGGCCTCGGGTTGTGATGAGGCCGGCCCCCTTTGGGGTGCTATGCATGTATGTCGGCGCGCGGTTGATTGCGATGCCGCAACTGGGGCGTTTCCGCAGGTAAAACCTGCCAAAATAAACCTGTTCCTAAATGATAGGTTTTAGTGCTTGCCGTTGGCGGAGGCGGCGCCGTTGACATGGTCGCGGGCATAGACCACGCCGTGCACGATCGCCAGGCCGGCGGCGTCGGCCGCGCGGGCGCAGGTGTCCTGGAAATCCTCGGCCTCGCGGGCGCGCAGCTGCTTAAGAACGTAGTCGGCGACGGCCATCTTGCCGGGAGGGTTGCCGATGCCGGTGCGGATGCGGCTGAAGTCGCGGCTGCCCATCTTGTCGATGATGGAGCGCAGGCCGTTGTGACCGGCGTGGCCGCCGCCCACCTTAACGCGGACGTCGCCGGCGGGAATATCGAGCTCGTCGTGGATTACGAGCAGCTCCTCGGCCTTGATCTTGTACTCGCGGCAGAGCTTGGAGATGGGGCCACCCGAGGTATTCATATACGACTGCGGCTTGACCAGTACAATCTGGCGCTTACCGCCCTCTTCCTCGGGATCGTTGATGTTGATGAGCGCGACCTCGGCGCCTGCTTGGTTTTTCCAGTACGTGACGCCGGCCTGACGGGCCAGCTCGTCGATTGCTTTGAAACCAGCGTTGTGACGGGTCTCGGCATATTCCTCGCCAGGGTTGCCAAGTCCGGCAACCATGCGAATCTTAAGCGGCTGTGCAGCTGCCATATTTGTCCTTCCGTTACACAAATAGTTCAATCAACGACAAAGGCTACCACGCCCGCCGAAGGCGAGGCTTTGCTTCAGCGAAATCCCACCAGACAAAAGCGCGGCCGCGGCAGAGCGAGCCGTCGGAACAGAAGAAACCCCCGCGCGACCTTTGCGAAGCAAGGGGGAGCGCGGGGGTTTCTTCTGTTCCGACGGCGATGCGCCGGGTTACAAGGACGATGCGACTACAGCGCGAAGTCGCCGCCGACGAGCGTGGAGACGGGCTCCTCGTGGTAAACGGCGGAGATGGCCTGAGCGAACTCCTCGGCGACCGAGATGGTCTTGATCTTGCCGCCGACCTCGACGGGAATGGCGTCGGTGACGACGCACTCGACGATCGGGGCGTCGTTCAGACGCTCGATGGCCGGACCGGAGAAGATACCGTGGGTGGCGCAGACGTAGATATCGCCAGCGCCCATAGCCTTGAGCTCCTTAACGTTGGCGCACAGGGTGCCAGCGGTGTCGATCATGTCGTCGTTGATGATGCAGGTCTTGCCCTTGATGTCACCGATGATGCCCATGACCTCGGCGGCGTTGTGGCGCGGACGGCCCTTGTGGGCGATGGCCAGGTCGCAGCCGAGCATGTCGGACAGCTTCTTGGCGGCCTTGGCGCGGCCCACATCGGGGGAGACGACAACCAGGTTGTCGGTGTCGAAGTGCATGTCGTTGTAGTACTGGCCAAACAGCGGCAGCGCGGACAGGTGGTTAACCGGGATATCGAAGAAGCCCTGAATCTGGCCCTGGTGCAGGTCGAGGGTGATGATGCGGTTGACGCCAGCGCGCTCGAGCAGGTTGGCGACGAGGCGGGCGGTGATGGGCTCACGCGGGCCGGCCTTGCGGTCCTGGCGGGCATAGCCGTAGTGGGTGATGACGGCGGTGATGGAGCGGGCGGATGCGCGCTTGGCAGCGTCGGTGGCGATGAGCAGCTCCATGAGCATGTCGTTGACGTTGCCGCCGGCCACGGACTGAATCAGGAAGACGTCGGCGCCGCGGACGGTCTCGTCGTAGCGGGCGTAAATCTCACCATTGGCGAACTGCTTTAGCGTAAGGCCCGAAAGCTCGACCCCAAGGTACTCAGCGATCTTCTGAGCGAGGGGACGGTTGGAGGAACCGGAATACACGCGGATGGACTTGCGCATATTCTCCGACTTCTCGGGATCATTAATCGGCATTACCCTTCTCCTTTATATCGAATGCCATATAGATGCCTTGTTGCATTGTAACCGCGCGACGGGGTTAATCGGGTCTTGATAACGTCTTTACCGTCAACGGACACGAACCGACCACTCATCCGGTTGCGCAGGTCACGATAGAAAAAGGAGCCGCCCCCATGGGAACAGCTCCTTAGATGCTTGGTAAAACGTTATACCTCGTCGTCCTCGTGCAGACGGCGGCGGTAATCGGCGGCCCAGCCCTCAATGTTTACCTGGCGGGCACGACCCAGGCCAAGTGCGTCGGCCGGGACCGGCTCGGTGATGACGGAGCCGGCGGCCACGAGCGCGCCGTCGCCGATCTGGGCGGGCGCGACCATCATGGTGTCGGAACCGATGAAGGCGTCCTTGCCGATGACGGTCTTGTGCTTGTGCACGCCGTCATAGTTGCAGGTGATGGAGCCCGCGCCCACGTTGACGCCGGAGCCCATGGTGGTGTCGCCGATGTAGGACAGGTGCGGCACCTTGGAGCCCTCGCCGATCGTAGACTTCTTGATCTCCACGTGCGTGCCGGCCTTGGAGCCGTCGAGCATGTGGGTGCCCGGGCGCAGGTAGGCGCGCGGGCCGCAGTCGACGCCGTTCTCGATGACGGCCTCGATGGCGATGGTCTCATCGATGGTGCAGCCACTGCCGACGGTGGTGTCGGTGAGACGGCTGTTGGGACCGAGCTGGCACTCCTCGCCCACGGTGACGTGGCCGATCAGATGCGTCTGCGGCCACACGACGGTGTCGCGGCCGATAACGGCGTCGGGGCCGATCCAGGCCTGCGTGGGATCGATGAACGTGACGCCCTCGGCCATCCAGTGCTCGTTGATGCGGTCGCGCGCGATAGCGGTGAGCTGCGCGAGCTGGATGCGGCTGTTGACGCCCAGGCCGTCGCGGTAGTCGTCGCAGTGGAAGATGGAGACTGCCTGACCATGGCCTTTGAGGATCTCGAACATGTCGGGCAGGTAGTACTCGGATTGCGCATTGTCGTTGCCGATCTCGTTAATGTGGGCGGCGAGCTGCGCGCCGTCAAAGGCGTAGCAGCCGGCGTTGCACTCCAGCAGCGTTGCGGCCTGCTCGGGCGTGCAGTCCTTCTGCTCGATGATGCGCTCGATCTGGCCGTCGGCGCCCAGCTTGATGCGGCCGTAGCCGAAGGGGTCGGGCGGGGTCATGGTCATGACGGTGCAGGCGAGCTTGCCGGTAGCGACGGTCTGTGCGAACTTGGCGACGGTGTCGGCGGTGATGAGCGGCAGGTCGCCGTTGAGCACGACGACGGGGCCTTGCGTGATGCCGCAGGCCTCGAGCGCGACCTTCACGGCGTGACCGGTGCCCAGGCGCTCGGTCTGCTCGACGCACTCGACCTTGGTGGCGCTGCTGGCGTAGGCGCCGTCGATGAGGGCGCGCATCTCGTCGGCGTGGCTGCCGATGACGACCACGACGCGGCTGCAGCCGGCCTTGATGGTGGCGTCGACGATCCACTGAACCATGGGCTTGCCCAGGATCTTGTGCGAAACCTTGCAGTGGTTCGACTTCATGCGGGTGCCCTCGCCGGCAGCGAGGATAATTGCGGTTGCGTCCATGTGATCTCCTGTTACGTTATAGAGACGTGTGTTTGGAAACGATACACGGCGCAATATGATACCGCAGGCATATGTTGAGCGCGTAACGATTGATGCGTGAGGGCCGATGTCGGTGCCGACGGCGTGACGTTTGTGCTGCTTGCGTGCGGCGTTGGCGGTGCTGCGGAGCTATCGTTTGAGCGAGGGGACGGGGGTGCCCGTGAACAACATACAAGAGGAGTTTGGCGGCGAGCCCGTCGCGGCGTTCTCGATGTCGCATCCGGCTGTGCCGGCACTCTATATAGTGCTGACGCTGGGGCTCACCATGTTCTCGATGCAGCCGGTGCTGATTGCGCTGTCGCTTGCGGGCGGGCTGGCGTACGGGCTTGCGACGCGCGGTGCTGCGCGCACGTTGGGGGCGCTTCGCTGGCAGCTGCCGGTGATTTTGATTATCGCGCTGGTCAATCCGCTGTTTAGCGCCTCGGGCTCGACGGAGCTGTTCCGTATTGGTATGCGCGCGGTGTATCTGGAGAGCATGGTATATGGCCTGTGCATGGGCGGACTGTTTGTGGCGAGCGTGCTGTGGTTTGAGGCCGCGGCGTCGATGCTCGAATACGACAAGGTGCTCGCGCTGCTGGGCAATGCCGCACCGGTGATTGCCCTCATGATCTCGATGTGCATGAGGCTTATCCCGCAGTTTTTGCGCCGCGGCCGCACGGTGCTGGCGGTGCAGGGCGCGATTGATGTACCGGGGCGTGCGCCGGCCGATCCCGTGCGCTCGCGCCTGCGGGCGTCGAGCGTGTTGATGGGCTGGGGCATGGAAGATTCGCTGGAGCGCGCGGACGCGCTGCGCTCGCGCGGGTGGGGTGCCGCGACGCGTCGTACGACGTATGCGCGGTATCGACTGGGGCGCAGCGACGTTGCCGCGCTGGTCGGGCTCGCGCTGTTTGGTGCTGCCGCGGTGGCGGTGGCGTGGACCGCGACGACGCAGTATTCGTTTTATCCGCAGCTCTCGGTGCCGGCGCCGTGGCCGGGCTATGTCGTGTACGTTGCCTGGATGGTGCTGCCTTGCGCGTTGCACGCGATTGATGAGAAGAGGTTTGGCTGATGGCTCGGTTGGATAGGAGCTCGGCGGCGGGTGTGGCATATGGCTCGGCCGCGCCGGCGATTGAGGTGCGGAGCCTGAGCTTTGCCTACCCCGATGCTGATGCTGCGGTGCTCGAGGGGCTCGACTGGTCTGTTCCCCAAGGTGCGTTTGCGCTGCTTGTTGGCGGTACCGGTTCGGGCAAGTCGACGCTGCTGTCGCTGCTCAAGCCCGAGATCGCTCCAGCGGGCGAGCGCACTGGCGAACTGCGCGTGCTGGGCGAGCCCGTCGCCGACATGGATGTGCGGGCATCGGCGGAGCGCGTGGGTTATGTGTTTCAGGATCCCGAGAACCAGATTGTGTGCGAGACCGTGTGGCACGAGATGGCGTTTGGCCTAGAGAATCTGGGTGTGTCGCGCGACGAGATGCGCCGCCGTGTTGCCGAGACCAGCTATTTCTTTGGTCTGGAGGACTGGCTTCATCGTGATACCGATACGCTTTCGGGTGGCCGCAAGCAGCTGCTGTCGCTTGCCGCCGTCCTGGCGCTGCGTCCGCGTGTGCTGCTACTCGACGAGCCCACGTCTCAGCTTGATCCGGTTGCGGAGAAGAATTTCCTGCACGCGCTGTTTCGTGTGAATCGCGAGCTGGGCTGCACGGTTGTTGTGGCGACGCATCAGCCGCGCCCAATGCTCGAATACGCGACGTGTGCGTACCGGATTGAGGACGGTCGCGTGCGCGAGGTGGCGGATATGGCTTCTTTGGGACGCCGAGAATCGCTGTTTTCCGACGACATGTTGGGGTGGGGTGCCATCCGATGTGCAAAAAACGGAGTATTCAGCAGACGTGAGGACAATTTGGGCTCTCTGGAGCCGCCCGGGGACGTATCGAGCGCGAAAAAAAGTTTGGAATTGGACAAATCGTCCGAATTTGTGGCGCAAACGTCGCTCGAGAACGGCTCGGAAGCGTTCCCGCGCACGGATGGAAGCAGAATACTCCAAAAAATGTACGGCGGGTCGGCTACCACCTTGTCGGAAGGCTGGTTTCGCTACGATCGAGCGGGCGGTTGGGTGCTGCGTGGGCTCGACGTGGCGTTTTCGGCCGGTGCGGTGCATGCGATCGTGGGCGGCAACGGATGCGGTAAGTCGACGATGCTCTCGGTGCTGGCGAAGACCGCCAAGCTGCAGCGCGGCCGCATGGTGCGCGGAGCGGCCTCGGCGGCGTTGCTGCCTCAGAATCCCAAAGCATTGCTGGTTGCCGAGACGGTGTGCGACGAGCTGATGGAATGGGCTTCAGCCTGCGGATATGACGAGACCGTGGCGCGGGAGCGCGCGGCGAGCTTGGGGCTGGACGGCCTGGAGACGCGCCACCCCTACGACCTCTCGGGCGGACAGCGCCAGCTGCTCGCACTGGCGAAGCTGCTGCTGATCGGCCCCGAGCTGCTGCTGCTTGACGAGCCCACGAAGGGCTTGGACCTGGAGAGCCGCCGCATCATCGCCCGCGCCCTGCGTGACCATGCGAAGCTTGGCGGCACCGTCATCATGGCCACGCACGATCTGGATTTTGCCGAGCAGGTTGCCGATGACGTTGCCATGATGTTTGACGGTGAGATTGCCTGCATGGAGTCCCCGGCCGACTTCTTTGCCGACAACGTGTTCTATAGGGCGTGATGGGATGGCGGATTTTCGCGCCTCGCGCCTACTCACAAAACTTGAGATTCCGCTGTTGTTGGCGGTGCCGGCGGTAATGGCCGCAGCATTGCTGGCAGGCATTGAGCAGGCAGCGCTTGCCATGCTGGTTGTGGTGGCGCTCGTGCTCGCGCTGTTCTTTGCGGGTTACGAGGCATCTCGTCCGGGTTTGCGCCAGATTATGCCCACGTTGGTGCTGGCGGCGCTGGCGGCGGCGGGGCGCATCCTGTTTGGGCCCATTCCCGACTTTAAACCGGTGAGTGCCATCGCCATTATCGCGGGGGCGACGTTGGGTCGACGCAACGGCTTCATGGTTGGTGCGCTGGCAGCGCTGACCAGCAATTTCTTTTTTGGACAGGGCATGTGGACGCCATGGCAGATGTATGCCTGGGGTCTGGTTGGCTATGTTGGCGGCGCGCTGGCGCATGCGGGCGCGTTCGACCGCGCCGACGGCACCGTGCGATTGCCGGCGCTACTGGCGTACGGCTTTGCGTCGGGCTTGCTCTATGGCGTCGTGATCAACGCGTATGACATCATTGGTTTTGTGCAGCCGCTCACGTGGGCGGGAGCCGTGGCGCGTCTTGTCACGGCAGTGCCGTTCGATATCACACACGGCCTCGCGACCTGCGTGTTCTTGGCCGCCTTGTACAAGCCTTGGTGCCGTCGCATTAACCGTGTCGTCGTGAAATACGGGCTGTAGGGCATTTCGCGTTCCCTCACGAACTTGCGGTGGAATAGTTCTTGTTTTTGGCTATTTGCTGCCCAAACAGGAACTATTCCACCGCAACTTATAGGGGGAGAGGGGTCACATGATCTGTTTTCCTCTGTCCCCTAGAGGAATTACTTGGGGCTAGAGCTCTAGCGTGAGGGTGACGGGGCAGTGGTCGCTGCCGAAGATGTCGCCGCGGATGCCGGTGTCGCGCACATTGCCGGCGATTGCGTCGCTCACCAGGAAGTAATCGATGCGCCAGCCGGCGTTGTTCTTGCGGGCATTAAAGCGATAGCTCCACCAGCTGTAGACGCCCTCGACGTCGGGGTTTGCCGCGCGCCAGGTATCGGTAAAACCGGCGTCGAGCAGCTCGGTAAACTTGCCGCGTTCCTCGTCCGAAAAGCCTGCGTTACCGCGGTTGGACTTGGGGTTCTTAAGGTCGATCTCTTCGTGCGCCACGTTAAAGTCGCCGCAGGTCACCACGGGCTTGCCGGTCTCGCGCTCTAGTGCGCTCAAAAAGCTACGATAGGCATCGTCCCAGGCCATGCGTACATCGATGCGCGCGAGCTCATTTTGGGCGTTGGGCGTATAGACGTCGACAAACCAAAACTTGTCGAATTCGAGCGCGCAGACGCGGCCCTCGGTTGCGGCCTGGGCGACGAGCTCGGTCGCTTCGCCCTCGCTAGCGTAGGGTAGCAGCGCATCGGCGTGCAACGTGCGCAGCGGTTCCTGGCGGCTAAAGACCGCAGTACCCGAATAACCTTTACGCTCGGCGTAGCTCCAGGTTTGGTGATAACCGGGCAGGTCGATATCGACCTGGCCCTCTTGCAGCTTGGTCTCCTGCAACGCCAGGATATCGACGTCGAGTTCTTGCGCGATCTGGATAAAGCTCGGGTCCTTTTTGAGCACGGCGCGCAGGCCGTTGACGTTCCACGAGGCGAAAGTGTAAGTCTGAGGCATGGTGTCCTTTCGACGGGGTTTGCAGGCTTAAGATTAGCGCAACAGGGGCGGGGTGGGCTCCGCACGTGCTGACTCAAAGGCCGCATGCCGGGATGTCGCCCGACGTTGCCCGACCAACAAGGACGGAGGACTCATATGACGCAGGCGATAACGGACTCCAAACAGGCCTCCGCCGCGCTGGCGGAGCTGTTCGATACCCACAAGCGCGTGGTGTTCTTTGGCGGCGCTGGTGTTTCCACGGCAAGTGGCATCCCCGATTTCCGCAGCGTGGACGGCCTGTATCACCAGCAGTTTGCCTATCCGCCCGAGACCATGCTGTCGCATAGCTTTTACGAGGCGCATCCGGCCGAGTTCTTCGACTTCTACCGCACCAAGATGATCGCGCTTGGCGCCAAGCCCAATCGCTGCCACACCAAGCTGGCCGAGCTGGAGCGCGCCGGCAAGCTAAATGCCGTGGTGACGCAAAATATCGACGGCCTGCATCAGATGGCCGGCTCACGGCGCGTGTTTGAGCTGCACGGATCGGTCCATCGCAACATTTGCCAGTCGTGTGGCGCGGTCTATAGCGCCGAGTGGATTTGCTCGCGCGAGCACGAGGACGCCGCGGGCGTGCCTGCGTGCCCCGCGTGCGGCGGCCGCATCAAGCCCGATGTGGTGCTCTACGAGGAGCCGCTCGATGAGCACGTGCTGACCGGCGCCGTTGCCGCCATCGCCGCGGCCGATGCCCTCATTGTGGGCGGGACCTCGCTCGTGGTGTATCCGGCGGCGGGCCTTACGCGTTACTTTACCGGCGATACGCTGGCCATTTGCAATCTTGCTCCCACCGATCAGGATGCAAATGCCGACCTGCTGATTTCTTGCGACATCGCGGCCGCGTTTGCGTTCTAGCCCGCGCGCGCGGATACAATAGAAAGACTGAGTGCAAAGCGACCCCGCCGCCAGCTCCCCAAGCTCGGCGGCGTGGGCATTTTAGGAGGATGTTCATGGCGAACGACAGCAAGACATGGCGGTGCGGAAAGTATGAGCTCAGCTTTGACCGTCCGCGCATCATGGGCGTCCTCAACGTGACGCCCGATTCGTTTAGCGATGGCGGGGAGCACTTCGACCCGGATGCCGCCATCGAGTACGGCCTGGCGATGCTCGACGCCGGTGCCGACATCATCGATGTGGGCGGCGAGTCCACGCGCCCTGGCTTTACCCCGGTCAACCCCGACGAGGAGGCTCGCCGCGTGCTGCCCGTGGTGCGCGCGCTGGCCAAAGAGGGCGCCATCGTCTCGATCGACACGCGTCATGTGGCGGTTGCCAAGGCGGCCGTGCGCTGCGGCGCCTCGATCGTCAACGACGTGACCGGCTTCACCGATCCCAAGATGGTCGAGTTTGTTAAGACGAGCACCTGCGGCGTCATCGTGATGCATGCCGGCGAGGTCGCCGCGCCCGCCCGCACGCACGCAACGGTGCAGCTCGATACCTCGGCAGCGGCGTTTGTTGCCGAGAAGGCGCGCGAGGCGGCTGCCGAGGCCGCGCGTGAGGCTGAGAAGCCGGCTCGCCGCCGTCGCGGCAAGTTGCTGGGTGAGCCCAAGGTTGAGGCCAAGCTTCCGGGCGGCGTGGTGCAGCCCTCGTTGCCGTTTGGCGAACCGGAGCCCACGTCCGAGTCTGCAACCGAGCTGGGGCAGGAGACGCCGGCCGCCGAGCAGGCCGCTGCCGCCGAGACCGTTGCGCCCGCGCCCGAGGCTGCGCCCGAGGCCACCGAGGCCGCATCGGAGTCCAATGACCGCCTGGCCGCCATGATGCGCCGCAGCGCCCGCCGCGAGGAAGCCTATGTGCCCACCTCGCAGCTCCGCCGCTTCACCCTGCCCGATTCGGCGCCCATCATGCGCCGCGTCATGGGCTTTCTGTCCGACCAGGCCCGCACGCTCATCCATGCCGGCGTGTCGCGCGACCGCATCTGCATCGATCCTGGCCCGGGCTTTGGTAAGTCGGCTAACGAGGACATCGTCATCCAGCGCGAGACTGCCAAGATGGCGTCACTGGGCTATCCGCTCATGTGCGCCGTGTCGCGCAAGCGCTTTGTGGGCGCCGTCTCGGGCGTGACCGAGGCCGCCGAGCGCGATGCCGCCACGTTTGGCGTGTGCCTGGGCGCCATCCAGGCCGGTGCCAACATCGTGCGCGTGCACGACGCCGCGGGTTTTGCGCAGTTCCTGAACGGCTACTGGGCGGTTGCCAAGCCACAGCCGCGCCGCGCGTTTGTGGCCGTGGGCTCCAACCTGGGGCATCGCTGCGACAACATCCGCGCCGCACGCGAGATGATCGCCGAGATTCCACTCACCTGCGTGTCTAACTCCTCCAAGATTTACGAGAGCGAGCCTGCCTACGAGACGCGCCAGGACGCGTTTGCCAACGCCGTCATCGAGATCAAGACCGAGCTTGCGCCGCTGGTGCTGCTCGACGAGCTCATGAAGATCGAGGCCGAGCTGGGACGCGACCGCTCCAAAAAGGCCAAGGCCAACGGTCCGCGCACCATCGACCTGGACCTGCTGTGGATGGACGGCGAGACCCACGGCGGCAAAAAGCTGCGCCTGCCGCATCCGCTGATCGGCGAACGCGATTTTGTGCTGGTGCCGCTCGAGGACCTGATGCACGACCCGGCGCGGTTCTTCCGCTACAACGGCGTCGAGGTCAAGGAGCCCGAGGACCGCGTGGGCCATATCGTGGGCGAATTGGGGCGTATGTAGATGATCGAGATGAATGCTGTTGCCGCTGGCACCGAGCTCGACGCGGCGCGCGACGCGGGCCGCGAGGGCATGTCCGCGGGCTGGTGCGCGTGGAGCGCGGGCGATGCATCGCTGATGTTTTCGCTGGTCGTGCGCCCCGATGTGAACATGCACGCCTTCCACGGCCTGCCGTTTGTGGCCGCAATGGGTATGATGGACGCGCTCGCGGGCACGGCCGCAACGCCGGGCCTGGGGCTTGCCGGCAAAGTGGGCATCCAGTGGCCGAGTGACATCGTGTGCGGCGCGCCCGCGTTTGAGACGTCGCTCGCGCGCGTCGCTGTCAACGGCGGTGCCGGTGCTGCGGGCATGTTTGCCGCGGTGACGGTTGATATTGAGCGTGCGGCGCTGAGCGAGCTTGGCGTGGATATGGCCGACGAAGCGCTGGTCGAAGAGTTGGCCGCCGCCATGCTGGCCCGCGTGGACGCCTGGGCGGTTGTTGCCAACACGCCGCAGGGCGCCGCAGGGCCGCTGGCTCCCGTGCTGGGCGAGTACTTCGACATGGTGCCGCTGCTGGGCCGCCAGGTTGCGGCGGTGTCTCCCAACGGCTTGCCGCTTGCGGTCGGTGTGTTTGCGGGCCTGGACATCTGGGGTCGCGCCACCATCAAGACCGATGCCGGCGAGCAGGAGTTTCCGCCCGAGGCTGTACGAATTCGCGGACTGTAACGCGAGGCGCCCGCGCTCAAAGATAACGATGACAACGAAAGCTCTCCTCGGCTTGCACCGGGGAGGGCTTTGCGTGACTGCGGGGTAGCACCTCGGACCTATTCCTCAAAACTGAAAATTTTTCGATTTTGAGGAATAGGCTTGGCGAACGTTTGCGGGGGCTGTGGCATCGGACGTGCTCGACTTAAGCCCCTGCTCTATCCTAGCTCCTGCATGCGGCGGTAGATTTCGCAGATGCCCTTGATGGTGAGTTGACCGTCTACCACGTCGAAGGCATCGGTCGAGCCGGCGACGATGCCGGCGAGACCGCCTGTGGCGATAACGGTGGCGTCCTCGCGCCCCAGCTCGCGCTTCATGCGCGCGACCAGGCCTTCGGCCATGGCGGCGGCGCCCATCACGGCGCCGACCTTGATGCATTCCTCGGTGTCGCGGCCGATGGCGTGCTCGGGCGCCTCGAGCGGCACGCTGGCGAGCTTGGCGGCACGGGCGGCAAGCGCGTCCATGGAGATGCGGATGCCCGGCGCGATCGCTCCGCCAATGTAATAGCCGTCCTCGTCGATGACGTCGATATTGGTCGCGGTGCCAAAGTCCACCACGATCGCTGGCGCGCCGTAGAAGGTCTCGGCCGCGACGGCGTTGGCGATGCGGTCGGCACCCACGGCCTGGGGGCGTGCCGCGCGTAGCTTAGTCACGGCTGCCGTCTGCGGGCCGATGACGATGGCGTCTGCCGCGATGCGGTCGGCCACGGTGTGCCACTCGCGCGAGAGCTGCGGCACCACGCCGGCGAAGGCAATCGCGTCGACCGCGTCGAGCGAGAGGTCGTACATCTTAAAGAAGCCCATCAGGCGCACGTGGATCTCGTCGGCGGTATAGGAACGGTCAGTGGGCATGCGCCACGACTGCACCAGCTCGTCTCCGTCAAACAGACCCATGGCCGTCTGCGTGTTTCCCATATCGATAGCGAGCAGCATGTCTACTCCCGGTGTTGGCATAAAAGGACGCGCACCATTGTATACGCGCCGTCGACGGCGCTCGGCTGCGATTCGTTTACGATGATAGGGGCTGAGGGGTTTAAATATGAAGGAATTATGCTCTACGAGATTTTCCTTGCCGTTTACCGAACTCCCACGTAATATTCTTCCTTGCGCACATGAGGCGCCCAGACATTGCGGGGTGGAGCAGTCTGGTAGCTCGCCGGGCTCATAACCCGGAGGTCGTAGGTTCAAATCCTGCCCCCGCGACCAAGAACTTGCAGCTCGTCGGCCTAGCCGGCGAGCTTTTTTGTTATTGCGGGACCGTGTTTTCGGTCCAATTCTTGGCCTCTCAAACAAAATCTCGGTCTGTAACATCTAGACCCGATTTGGGCGGCTAGGTGTTACAGATCGAGATGTTTCGGCAGGACGGTCTTCGTTTGTCTAAATCTGTAACACGAGGGACGGATTTTGCCGAGTTGTTGTTATAGATTGAGATTTTCTAGCAGGCGGGTTTGGTTTGTCTCGATCTGTAACAGGTAGGGGTCAAAAGTGGGTCTAGCTGTTACAGATTGAGATTGTTGAGGTTGGGTCGAGGGGAATATCTCGATCTGTAACAGTAAGACCCGGTTTTGCCGAGTAACTGTTACAGATTGAGACGAACCGACGGGCCGCTCTGCCCCATCCACCTGCCGCCACCTGATATTCGCCGATTTCCGTTGTGCCGCCGTGCTCCCATGCCATATCCTCTAGACAACTACGCGGCATCATCGCCGCCGCGCCTACAAGAGAGGAATGTCCATGACCACACCTGCATCCAAGCTGCTCCAGCCCATTACGGTTGGCCCCCTTGAGCTCAAGAACCGCATTATGTTTCCGCCGCTGACCACCGGCTACGAGGAGCGTGACGGTTCCATCGGCGAGCGCAGCCTGGCTTTTTACGAGCGCTTGGCCCGTGGCGGCGTGAGCTACATCGTCATCGGCGACGTTGCTCCCGTCATGACCGCAAGCCCCACGCCCAAGCTGGCAACCGACGCCCAGATCCCCACGTTTAAGGCGCTGGCCGATGCCGTCCACAAGCACGGCGCCAAGGTCGCGCTGCAGCTGTTCCACCCCGAGTACGATGTGCCCGGTGTCGGCCGCATGGTCATGGGCTCCATGGCTGCCGCCAAGGCCGCGCAGGAGGCCAAGGCCGCCGGCGACGAGGAGACCTTTGCCGCCAAGATGGCCGAGTCCAACGAGATCCGCAACCAGGCCTACGCCAAGCTGCATCACGACATGCAGCACTTTGTGAACGAGGCGAGCGTAGAGCAACTCACCCAGATCAAGGAGGCCATCGCTGCCTCGGCCGCCCGTGCGCAGCAGGCCGGCATCGACGCCATCGAGGTCCACGGCGATCGTCTGGTGGGTTCGCTGTGCTCGGCCATCCTCAACCAGCGCACCGACGAGTACGGCGGCTCCTTCGAGAACCGCGTTCGCTACGCGCTGGAGGTCGTCGCTGCCATTAAGGAAGCCGCGCCGCAGCTGATGGTGGAGTACAAGCTCCCCGTGATCATGGAGAACCCCGACGGCACGCCGCGCGGCAAGGGCGGCCTACAGCCCGACGAGGCCTGCGAGTTCGCCAAGCTGCTCGAGGGCGCGGGCATCGATATGATCCAGGTCGCACAGGCCAACCACACCGGCAACATGGGCGACACCATTCCGCCCATGGGCGCCATGCCCTACAACTGGACGCTGCCCGTGGCCGAGCGCGTCAAGGCCCTGGTCTCCGTGCCGGTGGCAACCGTGGGCCGCGTGGTTTCGGTCGAGGCCGGCGAGAAGATTCTGGAAGACGGCGCCGCCGACATCATCGCCTATGGCCGCTCGCTCATGTGCGACCCCGACATTGCGCTGAAGGCCGCCACGGGTGAGCCCATCCGCGAGTGCCTCAACTGCAACAAAGGTTGCGTCGACGCGATTCAAAACCGCAAGTACATCTCGTGCGTGCTTAATGCCGAGAACGGTGACGAGGCGACCATCGCCATCAAGCCGGGCGAGGGCGACAAGAAGATCGCCGTGGTGGGCGGCGGCATCGCCGGCCTGGAGGCCGCGCGCGTGGCGGCCAAGCGCGGCTACGACGTGACCGTCTACGAGGCGAGCGATCATCTGGGCGGCCAGATTGTGCTGGCGGCTGCGCCTCCGCGCAAGGACGAGATCATGCGCTCGGTCGAGTACTACGAGAAGATTCTGCCTGGCCTGGGCGTGAAGGTTGAGCTCAGCCATGCCGCTACCGCTGAGGACCTCAACGCCGCCGACGCCGCGATTGTGGCCGTGGGCGCGCACGACGTGGTCATCCCCGTTCCGGGCGCCGACTCGGAGAAGGTCGTCTCGAGCTGGGACGTGCTGGCCGGCAAGGCGGAGCTCAACGGCCGCGTCGCTGTCATTGGCGGTGGCCTGGTGGGCACCGAGACTGCCGAGTATCTGCTGCAGCACGGCTGCGAGGTGGCGATCGTGGAGATGCTCGACAAGATTGCCGCGGGCGAGTCCGAGACCATTCTGCCGCTGATTATGAGCGACTTTGCAGAGCACAACGTGGAGCAGCACGTGAAGACCCGCCTGACCGCCATTACCGACGAGGGCGTGGAGGCTGTGCGTACCGCCGAAGACGGCGCCGAGGAGCCGGTGAAGATCGCCTGCGATTACGTGGTGATGGCCGTGGGTTCCAAGGCCAACATGTTTGACCTGGACGGCGTAACGGTGCCCGTGACCTGCGTGGGCGACTGCTCGGGCGAGCGCACCGCCGACATTGCCAGCGCCATCCGCACGGCATATCACGCGGCCAACGAGCTGTAGTTAACTTCGCGGCCAAGCGGGGCGGTAGCACGGATCCGCCTCGCCCGACTGCGTCCCGTCGGGTGTCAATCGGTGCGGGGCCTGCAAGCGCAGCAGGTCCCGCCCTTTTGTTTTGCTCCGGTGGATGGCAATGCGCGGTAATCATGAGGAGTGAGGACGTCTGCTGCCTTGCAGATTACTCAAAATTATTGGGGGAGGGGTTAATAACTATATCTTCTATACCAAAGGACATAAAGAGATGCCAATTTTGTTGACAAGCGAATGACGATTAGCTGCGAGTCAGCTACCAGCGTAAATAATCGATAAAGAAATGTCGTAATTTGGTGCCAAATGCCCAGATAACGCCGCGTCTATTTTAATTAACTGCTTTGAGCAAACAGTAAAATGCTACTATCTAACTTGCACGTAAGAAAGCAGATTAACGGTTAAGGCTAAGAAGTGGCAGGTATGTCGGAAGCAACTAGGACTCGCACGCATGCGCCCGAGGTTAGGCAGCGCGCCGTCGAGATCCTCCAAGAGGGGGTCGGTCATCGCGCTCTCGCCGCGGAGCTTGGCATTCCCCAAGCCACGGCTCGTCAGTGGGCCCGCGCGTATGCCGTGGGCGGTGCCGACGCCGTTCTCAATGCCGGTTCGCATCATCACACCTATTCGTACGAAGTTAAGCTCGCCGTGGTCAAGGACCGCTTGGAAAACGGCTTAACGGTTTGCGAGGCCATGATTAAGCACAAGATTCCCAGCGAGTCTTCGGTCAAGGCTTGGTGTCGCCAGTATCGCGAGAGCGGTGAGTCCGCACTGGTCGATAAGCCGCGGGGTCGCAAGCCGCGCGTTAAAAAGGCGGAATAGCGAACGGGATGGTGCGCCCACAGGGGCGCATTTTTCTTGCCGCCCCTCTACTCCAATGCGGACAGACTCCTTGCCCCGTATGCCTAAAACTCCCCAGTTGACCGAAAACCCGCTGCCGCTACTCATCAATTGAGCTATAACGTTAAACAATTGCAGCGTTTTTGCATGGGGGAGTGATGGTATGACGCTACTGTATTTCCTTACCCTGTTTCCGCTGGTACCGGCGCTGGGCATGCTGTTCGCGCGCGGCGACCGCGCCCGCGATGCGGTGGGGCTCATAGGTTCCGGCATTATTATGGCGGTGACAGTTGTAGTCGCCGTCATGTTTTGTGGCATGGGTCCGCAGAGCTTTGAGGTTGCCTCCGGCACCTCGCATGTGCTCTCGATCATCAGCTCCGTCATCGACGTCATCCTGTGCGCCGTAATCCTGTACAACGCGTACAAATATAGGAACGCGCTCACCACGGTGCTCGGCATAGTCCAGCTGGTGGGCTCGCTCGCCTTTGCAGCCATGACGTTGCCCGCGGCCGAAGCCGTCACGGCGACGCCGCTCTACCTGGACTACATGAGTGTGATCATGGTCCTCGCCGTCGGTATCGTCGGCAGCCTAATCTGCGTGTATGCCCTGGGCTACATGAAGGACTTCCAGGCCCATGACGAGCACGAGGCCGCGCTGCGCGGGCAGACCGCGCCCGACCGTCGCCCGCAGTTCCTGGCGCTTATGTTCCTGTTCCTCTCGGCCATGTTCGTCATCGTGACGAGCGATAACCTTGAGTGGCTGTTCTGCGGCTGGGAAATCACCACCGTGTGCTCGTTCCTCATGATTGGCTACACGCGCACGCCCGAGGCCATCAAGAACGCCTTCACCCAGATCATCCTCAACATGCTGGGCGGCATCGCGTTTTTGGCCGGACTCATGTACCTGCACGTTAACGGCATGCCGCTGACCATCTCGGGCATGATCGAGCTTTCCGGCGCCGGAACCGCGCAATCCGCGCTGCTGGTGATGCCGGTCGTTCTGCTGTCGCTCGCCGCCCTTACCAAGGCCGCGCAGATGCCGTTCCATACCTGGCTGCTCGGCGCCATGGTTGCCCCCACGCCCACGAGCGCCCTGCTGCATTCGTCCACCATGGTCAAAGCCGGCGTGTTCCTGATGGTCAAGCTGAGCCCGCTCTATGCCATCTATCCCGTGACCGGCTTTATGGTCACGAGTGTGGGTGCCATCACGTTTTTGCTTGCTGCCCTTATGGCCATCTCGCAGAGCAACGCCAAACGCGTGCTCGCGTACTCCACCATTTCCAACTTGGGCCTCATCAGTGCCTGCCTGGGTGTCGGCGCGCCCGAGGCCGTATGGGCGGCCATCTTCCTGATCCTGTTCCACACGGTGGCAAAGTCGCTGCTGTTCCTGTGTGTGGGCACCGCCGAGCATCATATCGGCAGCCGCAATATCGAGGACATGGACGGCATGTTCAGCCGCATGCCGCACCTGACGCGCCTGATGATGCTGGGCATCATGGGCATGTTTGTGGCGCCGTTTGGCATGCTCGTGTCCAAGTGGGGCGCCCTGGTGGCGTTTGCGCAGACCGGCAACGTGCTCATGATCATGGTGCTTGCCTTTGGCTCGGCCGCGACGTTCTTCTTCTGGGGCAAGTGGCTTGCCAAGCTTTCGGGCGTCGACCCCACGGCTCAAAACGTTGAGGTCAATGTCCATAAGACCGAATGGATGGCGCTCAACACCATCGCCGCGCTGCTGATTCTGTGCTGCGTGGCGTTCCCGGTTATCTCGAGCGGTCTGGTGTCGCCTTGCTTGGCCATGGTGTTTGGACGCGTGCCGTACGTTATCGGCAAGGACGCCATGTATCTGATGGTGGTTATCGTGGCTTTTATCGCCGTGGTGCTGCTGACTTCATTCCGCGTGAGCAACAAGCCGCACGTCAACGTATATCTTTCGGGTGTGGGAACCGACAAATATCGCCATTTCCGCGGCTCGATGGGACACGAGGTGAAGGCCGAAAAGCGCAATTGGTACTCGGAGGACGCTCTTGGCGAGAAGCGTATTGGCCCCGTGGGCAGCGTCGTGTGCTGCAGCATTATCTTGTTTGCGCTGCTGTGTTGCGCGTGGATTGGGCCCGAGAGACTTGCCATGAGCGCGCCCTCGGTGTTGCGCGGCAAGTATTTTGAAGGTTCGGGCGTCGTGGGCATCTTTATTGGTACCGTGGTGTTTGCCCTGCTGGCGCCTTTGGTTGGTGGCCTGATCGATGGCCTTGACCGCAAACTTTCGGCTCGCATGCAGGGCCGCGTGGGCCCGCGCCTGCTGCAGCCCTTCTACGACGTTGCCAAGCTGCTGCGCAAGGCCCCCGCCAGCGTAAACACCATGGACGATACCTACATGGCGTGTGCGCTCATCTTTACCGTCGTGGGCGGCGGCATCTTTGTGTCGGGTTCCAACACGCTGTTGTGCGCCTTTATGGTTACGCTCGCCGCGATCTTTGTGGTGCTGGCGTCCGCCTCGACGCAAAGTCCGTTTGCCCAGGTTGGCGCCGACCGTGAGTTGCTGCAGGTTATGAGTTACGAGCCCGCCGTTCTGCTGATGAGCGTGGGCCTGTACCTTGCCACTGATAGCTTCGACTCTATCGCCGTGACGGGGCAGTCGGCCCCCATCATCGTGTACAGCGCGCCCATCTTCCTCGCGCTGCTCGCGGTGCTTACCATCAAGCTGCGCAAGTCGCCGTTCGATCTTTCGTACTCGCATCACGCGCATCAGGAGATTGTCCAGGGTGTCGCCACCGAGATGAGCGGCGGCACGCTGGCCAAGATGACCCTTATGCACTGGTGCGAGACCGTGCTGTTTTTGATGTGGGTGGGCATGTTCTTTGTCTGGGACAACCCCGTGAGCTGGGTTGTAGCCCTGGTCGTGATGGCCGCGACGTATTTTGTCGAGGTCCTGATCGACAACACCTTCGCACGCAGCACCTGGCGCAGCTGCTTTAGGCTCGGATGGGGCGTGGCGCTGGTGTTTGGCCTGCTCAACCTTATGCCCATCCTCGTCGACGTGTTTATTTAGGAGGCGGCATCCATGGATCATAAAATGTCGCGCTCGCCGTGGGTCATTCATTACGACGGCTCGAGCTGCAACGGATGCGATATCGAGGTGCTGGCCTCGCTCACGCCGCTGTTCGATGCGGAGCGCTTTGGCGTGGTCAACACCGGCAACCCCAAGCATGCGGATATCTTTTTGGTGACGGGGTCGGTCAATGCCCAGAACCTGCCCGTCGTGCGCCAGATCTACAACCAGATGCTCGAGCCCAAGTGCGTGGTGGCGTGCGGCATCTGCGCGTGCTCGGGCGGCGTGTTCCGCGATGCGTACAACGTGATCGGCGGCGTGGACCGCGCAATTCCCGTGGACGTGTACGCGCCCGGGTGCGCCATTCGTCCCGAGACGGTGATCGACGCCATCGTGGAGGCGTGCGGCATCCTGGACCAGAAGGAGGCCGTGATGCGCGCCGGCGGCGATCCGCTTACCGTGGGCGGTGCCGCTACCTGGGACGGTGGCGTTGAGCTGGGCGAGGACGGGTTTGTGGCTGCGGGGGCCGGGGCTGATGGTGCCGGTGACACGCCCGCTGGGACGCCCGCCGCACCCGCCGCTGCAAAGGAGGCCGAGTAATGCAAAAGGCAATCTATACCACCGTCGGGATCGACGAGCTCCTGTCGCATGTCCAGGCGCTCAAGGGTGTCGGCGCGCGCTTTGTGCAAATGCACGCCGAGCGCAACGTCGATGACGGCTCGTATCGCCTGCTCTATACGTTTATCAACGTTCGTGCTGCTCAGGAGCATATTGTGCAGGACGGCAGCTATGCGATCGAGAACCTGGTGGTTGAGGGCATCGACCAGTACCAGGAGATTCCGTCCATCAGCTCGTATTATCCGGCGGTATTCCCGTTTGAGAACGAAGCGCACGACCTGTTTGGTCTTGCCATCACCGACATGCAGCTCGACTTTAAGGGCTTTTTCTACCAGGTTTCGACTGCCGAGCCCATGAGCGTTATCACGCCCGAGGTAAAGGCCGCACGCGAGAAGGCCATGAAGGTCCGTGCCGCCGCCGAGGCCAAGGCGCGCAAGGCCGCGGCCGAAAAGGCCGCCGCCGCCGCTGCTGCTGCGGGGGAGGGCGTTGCGGGCGCTGGCGATGCTGCGGGCGCTGCCGTCGCTCAGCCCGCTGCGGCAACCGGCTCCGATGCTCAGCACGATGAAGCTGCTGCGAAGGCCGCGCTCAAGGCTGCCGAGATGGAGGCAAAGCTCGCCGCCATGGATCCCAAGAAAGCGGCCAAGGTCCGCGCGGCGCTTGCCGCAAAGGCCGCCCGCGACAAGCAGAAAAAGGAGGCGTAAGGTCCATGGCACATCGCTCCGTTATTCCGTTTGGCCCGCAACACCCGGTGCTGCCCGAGCCGCTTCATCTGGACCTGGTGATCGAGGACGATCGCGTCATCGAGGCAATTCCACAGATCGGCTTTGTGCACCGCGGACTCGAGAAGCTCACCGAAAAGCGCGACATGCATCAGTTTGGCTACATCGCCGAGCGCATCTGCGGCATTTGCGCCGTGGGCCACAGCTGCGGCTATGCCAGCGCCTGCGAGCGCATGCTCGACATCGAGGTGCCCGGCCGTGTGCAGTATATCCGCACCATTTTGCACGAGCTTTCGCGCATCCACTCGCATCTGCTGTGGCTGGGCCTGCTCGCCGACGCCTTTGGCTTCGAGGTGCTGTTCTATCGGTCATGGACCCTGCGCGAGCAGATACTCAAGATTTTTGAGAGCACTTGCGGCGGGCGCGTGATTCTGTCGATTAACGAGATCGGCGGCCTTAAGCACGACATCGAGGACTCCGAGCTGGCGGGCATTGTCCAGACGCTCGATGCCATGCGTCCTGACTACGAGGCCCTGGTGCATACGTTTTTGGACGACAACAGCTGCGGCGAGCGCCTGCATGGCGTGGGCGTGATTAGCAAGAAAGACGCGCTGGAGCTTTCGATGGTCGGTCCGTTTGGGCGCGCATCGGGCGTGGATTACGACGTGCGCATGTTTGACGACGGTGCCTATGCGGATCTGGCTGCGTTTGAGCCCATCGTTGCTACCGATGGCGATTGCTATGCCCGCTGCCAGGTGCGCTGTGCCGAGGTCACGCAGGCCATGGACATCATTAAGGAGCTTGTGGGCAAGATTCCGCACGACGGGATCGGCGGGCGCACCAAGCTTACGCCGGCCGACGGCGCACGCGGCGAGGTTGTGATTGAGCAGCCGCGCGGCGAGGCGTATTACTATGTGCGCGGTAACGGCACCAAGAACCTGGACCGCTTCCGCGTGCGCACGCCGACGTCGCAAAACCTGGCGGGTCTGACACATGCGCTGCAGGGCGTGCTCCTTGCCAACGTGCCCATGATTATCCTGACCATCGACCCCTGCATTAGCTGCACGGAAAGGTAGGCGCGGCATGAGTTTACTGACATTTGCCAAGACGGCCTTGGGCTCTATGGTCAAGCAACCGGTCACGGTGCGCTATCCGCAGGAGAAGCTGACGGCACCCGAGCGCTTGCGCGGGCATATCGTCAACGACATGGACGTGTGCATCTGCTGCGGCATGTGCGCGCGCCGCTGCCCGGCGGGCGCGCTCGCGGTCGATCGCAAGGGCGGAACGTGGTCGATTGACCCGTATGCTTGTGTGGTGTGTGGCGAGTGCATCGAGAGCTGCCCCAAGCACTGCCTGACTATGGACACCGCCCGTACTCCAGTTGCGGCGGATAAGACTCCCACGGTAGAAACCAAGCCGGAGTAACGCGAAGACGGGGCCGGTGGGGCAAAAATGCCCCACCGGCCCCGCGCGTGAACGCACGGTTGTACCGTCGCGAACAAAACTATGCCGGATTACTACGACAAATCGCCAACCTCCAACCACCCCGCATCCGTCAAAAACAAAACCGCAGGTAGACAGCTTGCGACTTTGCGAAAAAAGTGAGTGTGGTCGGGGGTTCCGTTTTCATCGTAGTAAACCGGCATAGTTTTGAAATGGCGCCATGCTGGTGCCAGCCCCTGATTCCCCGGGGACGGAGGAAGCGGATCATTTTGGCCTGTTGGCTCCGAGTCGCACCCGTTTTCCTGCGAAAACGCTTGTGTCTCAACTTTGATGAGACATTTGTCTCACGCCCAAAACCGAATCTGGAACGTGTGTCACCTGCCCAAATTGTGTCTCATTCCGTAACTTTAGGCTGATGCAAGGTCTGAGCCTGCGAGAAGGGAGACGCGATGAGTAAGTACACGAGGGGTCTCTTGGCGGTGATACTGGCCGTAGTGCTGGTGTTGCCGGCTGCAGCATTTGCCATGCTGCCCGAGGCCAACGCCAGGTCCAGCACCGGTATGGACGGACCGACAATGACCGGAAAGGTCGTCGACCCCGATACCAGCGGACGCTGGGAAATCTGGGCGGTCGGTCACAACGGTAACAAAGTAACGACTCAAAACGTCGGCCGAATCTGGACCGACAAGACGGTTAAGGAAACTGGAGAAAACAAAGCGTCAGATTTTGTGACTACGCTTTCGGCGATGTCCTCAACGTCTAATTCGACCGTGACGGTCACCACGCCACTCGACATCGTGATGGTGTTGGATGCCTCCGGCTCGATGGATGATCCTATGGGTGGCGGAGATCGCACCAAGCGTATCGATGCACTGAAGGGCGCTGCGAACAGCTTTATCGATACCATCGCCAAACAAAACGAGGCTATCGAGGGTGTTGATAGGCAGCATAGGGTTGCCATTGTTAAGTTTGCGGGCAAGAAGTCCAACGATATCGGCAACAATATGTATCGCGACGGAGGGTACTCCTACAATTACACCCAGGTTATGAAAGAATTGACCTACTGTTCCGGCAGCAATGCGGATGATCTCAAGAAGAATACAATTAATCAAATTCAGCCTGCCGGCGCCACCCGCGCCGACTATGGCCTAGAGCTGGCCGAGGGAATCACTATCACTTCTGGCCGCAAAGACGCCAAGAAGATTATCGTGTTCTTTACCGACGGTACGCCAACAAAGCAAAATAAATTCGATGCGGGTGTCGCCAACGCTGCCGTGACAGCTGCTAAGAACATGAAGGACGGCAAGGCCACCGTTTATACCATCGGTATCTTTGGCGGAGCGAATCCCGGTGCGGGCATTCAAGATTTAGGAACAGACGAAGCGAATAAAGCGAACAAGTTCATGCAGGCCGTGTCGAGCAACTATCCCAATGCCACGGCATGGGATACCCACGGCACACGCGCGGAAAACTCCGACTACTACAAGTCGGCGACCAATGCAGAAGAGCTCAAGAAGGTCTTCGACGACATCTCACAGGCCATCACATCGGAGCCGCCTTATCCGACCGAAATCCACAAGGGCTACGACGAGACCAAGTCCGGCTACATCACGTTTACCGACGAGCTGGGCGACTTTATGCAGGTCGACGGATTTACCGAAGTCGTCATCAACGGCACGCCGTTTACCGAGGCGAGCAAGACGGTCAACAAAGAAACCAATACCGACACCTACGAGTTCGCCGGCAAGGCAAAAGACCTGCTCATCACCGTGCAGCGTGCCGGCGATGATAATCCCCAGAAGGGCGATATCGTAACGGTCAACATTCCCGCGTCGTTGATTCCTCTGAGTCACCTTAAGACCGTAGACGGCAAGCTTTCGGTCGATACCGTTAAGCCCATCCAGGTGAAGTATGCCTCGAGCGTGAAGAAGGGCGCACTCGACAACCTGCTTACGCCCGAGAAGGTAACGGGGCTCAAGGATTACATCGAGAGCAATACGGCTGTTGCCAACGGCGCCAAGACCGTGAGCTTCTACGCGAACAAGTGGAGCGGTGGTGCGTTGGGTGATACGGTTGCGACCTTTGAGCCGGCCGACACCAACCGCTACTACTACTTCCAGAAGCAGACTCCCATTTACGCGGATAAGGACTGCACGCAGCCTGCAAAGAATTCGCTGGCAGATACCGGCACCTATTACTACAAGGATGAGTTTGAGGAGCAGGGCGCGAACGGTGAGGCTAAGTCTGCCACCGCCGTCATCGAGTTTATCGGCCGCGACGCTGCCAAGTTTGACGGCGCTATAGTTGCCGACAAGGACGGAAACCTGTCGTTTAGCGTGGGAACCGCGCGCCTGGCCTTTATCGACGAGCTCCATACCGCCAAGAAGAGCGTGGGCGACAACAACACCGGCACCGCGACCGACGTTCTCAACCCCAAGTGGAACAACATGTCCGCCAAGGCAGCTGCGACGCATGTCAATTCCTACCTGGGCAACAACGGCAAGATCAGCTTTGCGTATGACATGACGCCGGCAATGGTGAACACCAAGGCCAGCTTTGGTCTAACCAAGGTGCTCGAGGGCCGCGCCTGGACGGATACGGACACGTTTGAGTTTGGGCTGACGTCCGAGGGCAATGCTCCGATGCCTGCGACTACGACTGCGATCGTGCACGGGGCCGACCTGGACGACAAGGGCAAGGCTGCCATCGACTTCGGCACGATTGAATACACCGAGCCTGGCACGTACGTCTACAAGGTTAGCGAAAAGCACGCCGGGACCACGATTGACGGCATTGCCTACAGCGGTAGCGTCGCGGAGATCACCGTGACGGTGACGCCCAACAAGAAGGGTGAGCTCAGCGCCGCTGTGAAGGTGGCCTGGAGTGAAGCCGAAGTGACCGAGTTCAAGAACGTCTACGCTGCGGATCCTGTTGAGTCCAGCGTTACCGACCAGATTACCGTGGCCAAGTCCCTGACCGGGCGCGACTTGACGGAAGGCGAGTTCAGTTTTGAGCTGCGCGAGGTTAAGGGCGAGGACTCTGAGCTTATCGAGACCGTTGCGAACGCCGCCGACGGCAAGGTGACGTTCAGCACCATCAAGTACACCGAGATCGGCCAACACACCTACATGCTGCGCGAGGTCAAGGGCGACGCCGGCGGCATCACCTATGACGATACGATCCACACTGTCGTGACGACCATCGCCGATAACGGCAAGGGCCAGCTGGTTGCCACGCACGAGCTGAAGGGCGCCAAGGACGTCAAGAGCATCGAGTTCAAGAACGCCTACGCCACGAATGCTGCCGAGGCATCGCTTGCGGGCATCAAGAATCTGCAAGTCGCCGACGGCTTGACCCCGGCTGACATTGCCGGCAAGTTCACCTTTACCGTGACCGGTGAAGAGGGCGCACCCATGCCCGCGAACGCGAGCGTGACCAATGATACCAAGGGCAAGGTCGACTTTGGCAAGATTACCTTTACGCTCGACGACCTTAACAAGGCTCTGGGCGAGAAGCCCGAGAAGCGCGAGCACACCTTTACCTATACCGTGACCGAGTCCGGCGAGGTCGCTGGCGTGACCAACGACGCCAAGCTGTCGCGCGAGGTTTCCTTCACCGTGACCGATGACGGCAAGGGCAATCTGAGCGTATCCTGCAAGCCGGACGGCGATGTGGCATTTACGTTCACCAATACCTATAACGTGACGCCTGTCGAGACGAGCGTCACCGACCAGATCACCGCGAACAAGGTCCTGACCGGGCGCGAGCTTGCTGCCGGCGAGTTCTCTTTTGAGCTGGTCGAGGGCGACGAGGTTGTCGCCAAGGGCACCAACGCTGCCGACGGCACGATCGCCATGGACAAGATCGCCTACGACAAGCTTGGTAAGCACACCTACACGCTGCGCGAGGCCAAGGGCGGAACCACCAGCAAGGGCGTCACCTACAGCGACGCCAAGTACACCATCGAGACCACCATCACGGACAACGGCGACGGCACCCTCAAGGCCGAGCATGTCCTGAAAGGTACCGAGCCCGCCGAGTTCAAGAACACCTACAGCGTGATCCCGCTCGATGCAGAGCTCGACTTTGACCTGAGCAAGGTCATCAGCGGCCGCGACTGGACGGATGGGGACGAGTTTAGCTTTACCATCACCGCCTCCGAAGGCGCCCCGCTGCCCGATCCCGCAACCGTAACCGTGAGCAAGAAGGACGCGAAGGACGGCATCGCCGCCATCAAGTTCGGCAAGATTCACTACGCTGCCGCCGGAACCTATAAGTACGAGATTCGCGAGAACGCGGGCAGCACGGTCGGTATGACGTATGACGCGCATGTCGCAACCGCCGAAGTGACCGTGACCGAGGACAGCGATGGCAACCTGACCGCAAACGTCACCAAGAAGGAAAACGGACGCTTTACCAACACGTACCGCACTGAGCTCGATTACGCCGCGGCCGGCGGCCTCAAGCTCAGCAAGACCCTCTACGGACGTCCCATGACCGAGGGGCAGTTCACCTTTACCGTGACGCCCGCCGACGATGATTCGGCTCGCGCACTTGGCCTGCTTCCCGGGGCCAACAACTTCGAGTCCCCTGCAACGATAGAGGGAACGGTCGGTCAGATTGACATCCTGGCGGGCCATGAGGCCAAATTTACGCAGGCTGATGCCGGCAAGACCTTTACGTACACCGTGGCCGAGAAGAACGACGGCCAGCCGGGTTACACCTACGACGACGCTGTCCGCACCGTGACGATCGCCATCGCCGACGACACCGCCGGTACGCTCACCGCCACGACGACCGTCTCCGGCGGTTCCGAGGGCACGCTGGTGACCGAGTACAAGACCGGCGCGGCTGCGGTCGAGAGCGCCGTGGTTCCGTTCGTCAACAGTTATAGCGCTACGACCAACACGCCTGGTGGCACCGCTGCTCAGGTCGTTGCCGCCAAGACCCTGACCGGTCGCCCGATGGTCGACGGCGAGTTCTGGTTCGGTATCGCCTATCAGGGTGAGCTTGTGGCATACGAAAACCTCAAGCCCAATATCGGCGGGCACGTGAGCTTTGATACGCTGCACTACGACACCAAGATGCTTGCTAATCTTGAGGCTGCTGGGCTTGCTTATCGTACCGATAAGGACGGCAAGCTTGCCTGGACCATTAACTACACGGCCTACGAAGATTTATTCGGGCTGCCAAATGGCGTTTCCGCTACAACGTGGAGCTTTGGCTTTAAGGTTATCGTCGTCGACAACGGTGACGGTACCCTGACGGCAACGGTCGACTACGGCGGCGTCGAGCCCTTGTTCGAGAACGTCTACGGCGCCGAGGCCGTCGATGCCGCGCTCACCGGTACTAAGAAGCTCCAGGTTGCCGAGGGCCTGGCCCCGGCCGACATCACGGGTAAGTTCACCTTTACCGTGACCGCCGACGAGGCTGGTGCCCCGATGCCCGAGCGCACGACCGCAACCAACGACGCGGCCGGCAACGTGGACTTTGGCAAGATCCACTTTACGCTCGAGGACCTCAACCGCGCCCTGGGCGTGGCGGACGATGCGACCGATAAGGCCGAGGCGGACGAAGCTGACGAGGCCGAGGCTGAAGAGGCCGACGCCGACGCTGATGCCAACGTCGACGAGCCCAGCGACGAGTCCGAGCCCGCAGCCCCCACCGCCCCGCGCTCGCACATCTTTACCTATACGGTGACCGAGACCGGCAGCGCCCCTGGCGTGACCAACGATGCCAACGCCACGCGCAAGGTTTCCTATACCGTGACTGACGACGGCGCCGGACATCTGAGCGTCGTGCGCAACGGCGACGACGGTGCGGCCTTCACATTCATCAACACCTACAGCGTAACGCCCACCGACTCTGTCGTGACCGATCAGGTCAAGACGGTCAAGCGTCTGACCGGACGCGACCTTGCAGCCGGCGAGTTCACGTTTGATCTGCTCGAGGACGGCGTGGTTGTCGCTAGCGGCACCAACGACGCCAACGGCACTGTGACACTGAGCCCGATCCGCTACGAGGCGCCCGGCACGCACACGTACACGCTGCGCGAGGCTTGCCCCAATGCGCTCGGCCTGTACAAGGGCGTCACCTATGACGGTACGACCTACACCGTCGTGGCCACCGTCTCTGACAACGGCGATGGCACACTGGCCGTGACGCACAAGCTCGAGGGAACCACCGAGTCGGCTGGTTTTACCAACAAGTATCACGCCATGCCCACCCAAGTCTCCATCGGCGCCATCAAGGTGCTCGAGGGACGCGAGCTCAAGAAGGACGAGTTCAGCTTTAAGCTCGTTGGCGAGGGCATCGAGTCCACCGTCACCAACGATGCCGACGGTAAGATCAGCTTCGACAAGTTTGAGTACGACGAGCCCGGTACGCACGTCTACACCATCAGCGAGGTCAAGGGCGACGAGGCCGGTATGACCTACGACAAGTCCGTCTTTACCGCGACCGTCAACGTGGTCGATGACGGCGAGGGCAGCCTCAAGGCAAGCGTCGCCTTTGCCAAGGGCGACAAGAGCGTCGAGGGCATCGTGTTCAACAACACGTACAAGAAGCCCGAGACTCCTACGCCGACGCCCGACCCCGGCACGCCCAAGACCGTGACGAACATCGTCAAGACGGTCAAGGGTTTCCTGCCCACCACGGGTGACCAGCAGGCTGCCGCACTGCTCATGGCATTCGTCATCGCCATGGCCGGCGTCGGAGCCCTGGTCTGGGGTATCCGTAAGCGCTAGGCACGTCGACAGCGCCCGGGGCCAAAAGGTCCCGGGCGGCCGGCAGGGCTAAATCCCGACCTACTCCTACCCCCAGCCGCCACGGAGGCATCTCCCTCCTCCGTGGCGGCGCTTTTGTGCGTAGGCGAGAAGGGCCTGCCGCGAAACCGGCCCATCTACTACGTTTAGCCCCTTACCCCCAACCATGCCGAAAAGCGCGAAAACAAAACCGCAGGTAGAACGCCTGCGGTTTTGTTCAAAACGAAGGTATGGTCAGGGGTATCGAGTCAAACGTAGTAGATGGGCCGGTTTCGTGGCAGGCACCGTCAACCGATCTCCGCGGCGGAAGAAAACGGATCATTTTGGTCCCGCGAGGCTTGCGGAGGTACTCGTGCAGGGCCGCCCGAACAAAACTATGTCGGTTTACTACGATGAATTCGACATTCCCGACCATGACTGCATTTTTCTAAATATTGCAAGCGTTCTACCTGCGGTTTTGCAAGCGCGCAATTTGCCGTGGTCGAAGGTGGACGATTCATCGTAGTAAACCGGCATAGTTTTGAAATGGTATTAAATCGGTGGTAGCCATTTTGCTATGCCGGGGTGGTCGGTCGTTGGGTAATTACCCTCGCAGGTAGGCGATGGCGATCTGCGTGCGGTTGCGCAGGCCCATCTTTGCCAGGATCGAGCTGATGTGGTTGCGCACGGTGCCTTCGCCCATATAGGCTGTGGCGGCAATCTCCTTGTTGTCGAGGCCACGGGCGATGAGCTCGGCGACTTCGAACTCGCGGTCGGTCAGGCCGGCAAAGGCCGCGGGCCGGCGGGACGTGTCTGCCTTGTTGCCCATCCCGTCAAAGTCAACATCTTCGATTGCCTTGCCCTCGAGCACGCGTTTGCCGTCCATGACCTGTGCCAACGCCGGCGGAATGGCGGCGACATCGGTCTTGATCAGGTAACCGCGGGCGCCCAGCTTGAGCGCCGACACAATGTACTCGTCATCCGAGAATGTCGTTAGAAACACCACGCGCGCCGAAGGGTCGCGCTCAAGGATCTCGCGTGCCGCCGAAAGTCCGTCGCGCCCCGGCATCTGAATGTCGAGCAGCGCGATATCGGGTGCGTGTTCGGCGTAGAGCGCCACCGCATCGTTGCCGTTGGCACCGGTGCCCACCACTTCGATCTGCGGCTGGGCGCCCAGGATAATCTTGAGCGAATCGACCACCAAGCGGTCGTCGTCGACAACGATGAGCCTCATCGGCCCTCATCTCCTTGCTGTTTGGGAACGGTGGCAAACACACGCCAGCCGCCGGTGCCGGCGCGCGGGCCGGCGGTGAAGGTGCCGCCAAGCGCCTCGACGCGCTCGCGCATGGAGGCGAGCCCCATGCCCTCCGCAGCGCCGCGGCCGCTTGCTTGGACCTCACCCACGCCATCGTCGGTAACAATGAGCTGGTAAAACGACGGATGCTCCATGCACCGTACGGTGACGGTCTGGGCGCAAGCGTGGCGCATGGTATTGGAGAGCGCTTCGCGCAGGACCGCCGCAAAGCAGTTGGCGACGTTTGCGGGCGCATGTTCGGCCATAACTTCAAGCTCAATCTGCGGGCCGCCGTCCGAGCGTGTGCCTTCGACAATGCGTTCGAGCTGCACGGAAAGGTCGACGGCGTTGTCGTTGAGCGCGTGGACGCTGGTGCGCACAAGCTGGAGCGCCTCGTCAACCGTGCGTTTAACGTCGGCGAAATCGGCGGCGACGCCAGGCTCGTCGGCGTGGACCACGCGTAGGGCTTCGGCCTGCAGTGAGGCGCGCGTGAGCTGGTGCCCGACGTTATCGTGGATCTCGCGCGCGATGCGGGCGCGTTCGGCGAGCGTCGCGAGCTCGACTTCGTAGTCCTGGCGATCGGCAAGATCGCGGTTGCGCGCCTCGAGCGCGAGGGCTCGTTCCTGCAGCTCGTCGCGGGTGCGGCGCATGCGCCGCTGCTCGCGCTCCAACTGGGCGGTGCGTAGCGATAGCAAGGTGGCGGCAACCGAAAGGATGGCGGTCAGCAGGAGCGTTCGTGCGGTAAGCGCATCGGCGCGAAGGTCCGCGACGAGCGCAAAGGCAAAGACGGAGCCAATGCCCAGCGCGACCCAGGCGTGCTCGCGGCGCGCGATGTCATAGAGGGCGAGAGGCGCAAACGGCACAAACGGCGGCACGAAGACAGCCGCGATGATGCAGGCGTAGCTCGCTGCCTCGCTTGCGCGTCGGGTGCGTTTCCCCTGTGTGACCTCGGCCAGCGAGGTGGCAATAATGCCAAGGCAAAACGCCACAACCAGACGAGCGTCCACGGCAAGACCCATGGCGGCCGCAATACAGCACGCCAGCACGATCGATTTGTCGAAAAGCCTGTTCATACGGGTATTGTACGCGAAGCTGCGCGTGGTGGAGGGGCCGCCTAGCGCAACCGTGACATTCCTCCCGCACGGTGGGGCGGTCGCGTCAGCGGGCCACGCGACCGAGCCCCCGCACTCGTGACAAAGCTCACTGGCGCGCGCCGGCGGCTCCTGCGATGATGCAATCGTACCGGGCCGCAATCAACAGAAGGGCCGCCTCATGACAGACATCGTCCACGTCGAAAACCTCGTCAAGCGCTATGACGATCTTATTGCGCTCGACCACTTTAACCTGAGTATCGCCCCCGGCGAGATCTTTGGCCTGCTCGGACCCAACGGCTCGGGCAAGACCACGTCCATCAACTGCATTCTGCAGCTGCTTGCCTACGACAAGGGCACCATCGAGCTGTTCGGCGAGTCCATGACGCCCGCCCGCTACGACCTCAAGCGCCGCATCGGTGTGGTGCCGCAGCAGGTGGCGGTGTTCGACGAGCTCACCGTGCGCGAGAACATCGATTATTTCTGCAGTCTCTACGTCAACGACCGCAAGCGCCGCCGCGCGCTGGTGGACGAGGCGATCGACTTTGTCGGGCTGGGCGACTTTGCCAAGTTCCGCCCCGGCAAGCTCTCGGGCGGCCTGGCGCGACGCCTCAACATCGCCTGCGGCATCGCGCACAAGCCCGAGCTCATCTTCTTTGACGAGCCCACGGTGGCGGTCGACCCGCAGAGCCGAAACGCCATCCTGGAGGGCATCTGCCGCCTGCGCGACGAAGGTGCCACGGTGGTGTATACCAGCCATTACATGGAGGAAGTCGAGCAGATTTGCAGCCGCATCATGATCATGGACGGCGGGCGCGTGCTGGCGCAGGGCACCAACGACGAGCTCAAGCGCATGATTCAGATGGGCGAGCGCGTGACCGTTGAGGTCGGCGCCGTCGAGACCGCCACGGTCGAGCGCCTGCGCGCCCTCGAACACGTGCTTTCGGTTGAACTGTCCGGCGGCGAGCTCGTCTGCACCTGCGAAGCGAGCCCGCACAATCTGGTCGACATCCTCGACACGCTGCGCGCCGCCGACGTGGCGCTCGGCCGCGTGTGGAGCGAGCCGCCGACCCTCAACGACGTGTTCCTCGAGATCACCGGCCGCGAGCTGCGCGACTAGGGGGCGGCCATGTTCAACACCATCATCACCACGGTCAAGACGCTGCTGCGCCGGCCGAGCACGTGGGTCTGGGGCGCTCTCTTTCCCATCGCGCTTTCCACGATGTTCATGTTTATGTTTGCGAACCTCAGCTCCGACGGCACGGTCGATCCGGTGCCGGTTGCCATCGTGGCGGACGAGGCCTGGGACGCTTCGACCTTTAAGGATGTGGCGACGTCGCTTGCCAAGGAGGGCGACGACCAGCTGCTCAAGATTCACGAGTGCGACGACGCGGCTGCTGCGAACCATGCGCTCAAGGCCGGTGAGGTCGCGGGTATCTATACGGTCGACGACGCGGGCACGCCCAAGCTCACACTGCTTTCGAGCTACGACAGCTCGCGCGCATCATCGGTGCTCACCGATCGCAGCATCCTGGAGACGGTGGCAAGTTCGTATACACAAAATGCCGAGCTCATGTCCCAGATTGCCCAGGACAACCCGGCGGCGCTCGCCGACCCGGAGGCGGTTGCGCGCGCCCTGTCGCTCGAGGGCGGCACCCGCCGCGTAAGCCTGACACGCACCACGCCCGATGGCACGGTCATCTACTATTACGCGCTTTTTGGCCTGGTCGCGATGATGTCTGCCGAGTTTGCCGCCTTGAGCGTTGTCGACCTGCAGCCCAATCTGTCGGGCCTTGGCGCGCGCCGCTGCGTGGGCGGCCTTTCCAAGACGGCGTCGCTGGCCGGTATCTTTGTGGGCTCGTGGCTGGTCTCCTTTGCCTCGATGACGATCGCGATTGGCTACGTGCGCCTGGTCGTGGGCGTCGACTTTGGCGGGCGCGAGGGACTGTGTTTGGTGGGCGGCGCCGTGTCCGCGCTTGCCGCGACGGGCCTGGGCCTTTTTGTGGGCACGTTTCCCGTTAAGGGCGGCAAGGCGTCCAAGTCGGGCATCCTCACGGGCTTTGCCACCACGTGCGCCCTGTTCGCCGGCCTCTACGGCGAGCCGGCGATGGCGCTTGCCGACGACGTCGCCCGCGCCTGCCCGGCCGAGTGCTGGCTCAACCCCGTCAAGCTCATCTGCGACATGTTCAACCGCCTGTATTTCTTTGAGGACCTGGGTCCCTTTGTCATCCGTGCGGGCGCGCTGGTCCTCATGACGCTGGTGTTTGTTGCCGCCGCCACGCTGATTTTTGGAAGGAGCCGCTATGAGCACCTTTAAGACTGCGCTGCGCATGGCGCTCGCGCATCCGTTCTACCTGCTCATCTATACGGTGTTCATATCGCTGATGGGTGTGTTCATCGCGGCATCGGTGAGCTGGAACTCGTCGCAGCTCACCGAGTACAAGCCCTACGACGCCAATGTGATTGTGGTCGACCGCGACGACAGCGATCTTTCGCGTGCGCTTACCAAGCATCTGGGGTTGCGCTTTGACCTGGTCACGGGTGTTGGCGACGACACGTACGACCTTGCGGACGCGCTCTCCAAGAGCAACAGCGCCAAGGGCAGCGCCGACTGCGTGTTCTTTATCCCGGAGGGGTTTGAGGACGACCTCGTTGCAGCCGCCCGCGTGGGGGAGTCCCTGCCCAAGCTCGATGTGACCTACGGTGCCGGCACCATGGCGGCGGCGCTGTCGTCTGCCGAGGCCTCGCGCTGGATCTCGCTCGCGGGCGCTGCGGCGGCGCTTGAGCCCGCTGCTTCTAACGGCGACGTTGCCAAGGCCGCCGAGCATGCCGCTGCAAAGCGCGCGGAGGTCCAGATCGAGCGGGTCAAGGTCGACTCGGCTGCTGCTGCCACGCTCGAGTCGTATTTCAACTTTGGCGCGTATGCGATTATCTCGTCGGTCATCGTGTCGGTGGGGCTGGTGTTCTCGGGCATGAACGAGCCCGAGCGCGTGCGCCGCATGGATGCCAGCCCGGTCTCCGAGCGTCAGCGTTCGCTTGCCGTGTTTGCGGCCGCCGCCGTGCTCACCGTCTGCATTTGGCTCGTGTCGAGCATGATGGGCGTCGTGGGCTTTGCCGGCGCGGTTGCCGAGGTCGGCGCGGGTCGTGTGTGTCTGGCGCTGGCGGTGACGTTTGCCCTGGCGTGCACGCCGCTGGCCGTTGGCTTTACGCTGTCGAGCTTGGGCGCGCGCGAGGAGCTGCTCAACGGCGTGGGCAACTTACTCGGCATGCTCATGACGTTTTTGGGCGGCGCCTGGATGCCGCTGTCGCTCATGGGCTCGGCCGTGCAGACCGCGGCGCATTTTGTGCCGACGTATTGGGTGAACGACGCGATCGGCAAGGCGCTCGCCGCGGACCTGACGTCCACCGTGCTGGGCGACATCGCCTGCGACCTGGGCGTCACGGTGCTCTTTGCCGCGGCCATCGCCGCCGTAGGCCTAGCCCTCGCTCACAACAAATCCCGCGCCTAGCCACCTAGTCATTTAAGAACGTCCCCAATGACTGGCCTGAAATAAAATCCAGGCCTCGTTCCAAAATAGTTCGCCAAGGTTTACTATTACGTTCATAAAGTAGTACAAGGCTAACAATGGGGGATGCCATGGCAACGCGGGAAGCCTACGTCCAGGTTAAGGATCTCAAAAAGCACTACGGCGACGGTGATGCGCGCCTGACGGTACTCGATGGCATCGACACGTCCATCAACCGCGGCGAGATCTGCGTCATGCTGGGGCCTTCGGGTTCGGGCAAGTCCACGTTTCTTAACCTGATCGGCGGCCTGGAGGATGCCGACGCCGGCTCCATCATGGTGGACGGCTGCGACCTCACGGTGCTCAAGCCCGCCGACCTGGGTGAGTACCGCCGCCGCGAGCTGGGCTTTGTCTTTCAGTTCTACAACCTGGTGCCCGACCTCACCATCAAGGAAAACATTGAGGTCACGGCGCACCTGTCCAAAAACCCGCTCAATGTCGACGACCTGCTGCGTTCGCTGGGCCTCTACGAGCACCGCAACAAGTTCCCGCGTCAGGTTTCGGGCGGCCAACAGCAGCGCTGCGCCATCGGCCGCGCGCTCGTCAAAAACCCGGGTCTGCTGCTGTGCGACGAGCCCACGGGCGCGCTCGACTATAAGACGTCCAAGGAAATCTTGCAGCTCATGGAGGATGTCAATCACGAGTACGGCTGCACCATCATCATCGTCACGCACAACGCCGCCATCGCCCGCATGGCCAACCGCGTGCTGCGCCTGCGCGACGGACGCATCGTCGAGGATGAGCTCAACGAGTCGCCCGTCGCGGCCGCCGAGCTCGATTGGTAGGCGGCGCCATGACACCTCTCACAAAACGTCTCCCGCGCGAGCTGCGCCGCAATATCGGCAAGTACCTGGGCATCTTTCTTCTTATGTGCGGAAGCATCGCCCTCACCTCGGGCTTTTTGCTCGCGGCCCACTCCATCGGTTGCCTTATCGACGACATGCGCGATGCGTGCACGATCGAGGACGGCCGCGTGACCACCTCCTTCGAGGCCACCAAAGACCAGCTCAAGGCTGCCGAGGACGCGGCCGGCGATGTCGGCGGCGTCACGCTCTACAAGAATTTCTCCATCGACGCCATCATCAAAAAGACCGCCGGCGACGACGGCACCAAGCGCACGCTGCGCACCTATGCGCACCGCACCAAGGTCGATATCGCGTCCTACCGTGAGGGCAGGGAACCCAAGGCGGACGATGAGGTGGCAATCGACCGTGTCTTCGCCACCAACAACGACCTCGCCGTGGGCGATAAGGTCGAGCTTGAGGGCCGCACCTACACCATCTGCGGCATCATGACCCAGCCCGATAGCCAGGCGCTGTTCCTCAACAATTCGGACTTTACGGTGAACACCATCACCTATGGTGTTGCCGAGGTCACCGACGCCGGCTTTGCCGCGCTCGAGGATGCCGGCGGCGCGCCTGACTACACCTACTCCTTCACCTTTGCCGATCGCGATCTCTCCACTGCAGACCGCATCGATGCCGAGCAGGATATGGTCGAGGCGCTGACCGATGCCGACGCACGCGTGGATGACCTCATCGACGCCGATTCCAACCAGGGCATTGGCTATGCGCGCGACGACGTGGACGGCGACTCCACGATGTGGATGACGCTGCTCGACATCATCATCGTGATCATGGCGTTTGTCTTTGTGGTGCTCACCGACGCCACCATCGAGGAGGAGAGCGCCATCATCGGCACGCTGCTCGCCAGCGGCTATCGTCGACGCGAGATCGTGCTGCACTACCTGGCACTTCCCGCCATCGTGGGCGTGGTCGCGGCGCTTTTGGGCACTGCGCTCGGCGTTGTGTTCTTTACCGAGCCCATGCGCAGCCTCTATTACGGGTCATACAGCCTGCCGCCCTTCCAGGTGTACTGGAGCTGGGAGATCTTTGTGAAGTGCGCCGTGGTTCCCGCCGCCGCGCTCATCCTCATCACGCTGGTGGGTCTGCTTCGCAAGATGGGCAAGACGCCGTTGCAGTTTCTTCGTCACGAAGCGAGCGGCAAGTCGGGTACCAAGCGTGGCCTGCAGCTGCCGGAGCGCATGGGCTTTGTTTCCCGCTTCCGCCTGCGTATCTTCCTGCGCAATCTGGGCAACTTCGCCACGCTCTTCGTGGGCATTGCATTTGCGTCGCTGCTGCTGCTCTTTGGCCTGGCGATTCTGCCCACGATGACGCACTACGCGGATAACCTCGAGACGAGCCTGGTCGCCGAGTACCAGTACACGCTCAAGGCGCCGCTGGAGCTTGAGGGCACCGCCGAGGAACGTGAGCAGTGGTCGGCACTCGAGCGCTTGCAGTCGGTGGACGGCGCGCTGCTTTCCGCCGCTCAGGATGCCGATGACGAGCTTGACGACGCGGCCGATGCGGCGCAGGCGGCAGCCGATGCCGCGACCGCATCTCCGTCTGCCGAGAGCCTGACCGCAGCGCAGGATGCGCTTGCCAAGGTCCAGGACAAGAAGGATGCGCTTTATGCGCGCCTCGATGACCTTGCCGACGCTCTCGGCTGCGACCGCGATGAGACTATCGACCTGATCGGCAAGGCCTCTAAGATCGACACTGACAACGACGATATCCACCCGGTCAATACGACCGATAACGGCGCGGGCGCAATCGCACAGGCCGAGAAATACGCCGTTTACCAGCTGCAATACGACCGCGGCGATGGAAATGGCGAGGAGACGATTTCCGTCTACGGCATTTCATCCGATTCGCGCTATTGGAAAGACCTCAACGTCGGCAACGGACGCGTCGTCTTTGGCGGTGGCTTGCTCGACAAGTTTGGCTGGAGCGAGGGTCAGAAGGTTAAGCTTCGCGACAAGTACGAGGGCAAGAATTATTCCTTTGAGTACGTGGGCAAGGACTGCGTTTGGGGCTCTAAGTCGGATATGAATGTCTATATGAGCATCGACGACTTTAACGAGCTGTTCGGCAACGACGCCGCCTACTTTAACGGCTATGTGAGCGACGAGAAGCTCAACCTCGATGCTCGTTACTTTGCCGGCGACACCACGCCCGACGACATGCGTGCCGTGGGCGACCAGTTCATCGGCATGATGAGCAAAATGATTGGCATGATGGTCGGGCTCGCGGTGTTCATCTTTCTGCTGTTTATGTACCTGCTGACCAAGGCTGTGATCGACCACAGCGCCCGTTCGATTAGCTACATGAAGGTCTTTGGCTATCGCGATGGCGAGATCTCGCATCTGTACATCCGCTCGATCACGCTGTGCGTGGCGGCGTCGCTCGTGCTGAGCCTGCCCGTGATCATCGGCTCGCTCACGGCCATCTTCCGCTCGATGCTGCTCGCCTACAACGGCAATATCGAGATCTACGTGCCCGCTTGGTCCATGGCGGCGTGCGCAGGAATCGGCTTTGCGACCTACCTGGTCGTGGCGCTGCTGCACATGCGTTCCATCAAACGTGTGGGCCTGGCCGAGGCGCTCAAAGTCCAAGAGTAGTCGTTTAAGAACGTCCCCAATGACTAGGTTCCGTACTTGACTTTAACTCTGCTTTAACTGGTACCATCCTCTATGTCTGTAACGCCATATAGACCGAGGGGATAGATCTATGACCGCAACTGCACCCGCAGCACCCGCTAAGGTGTACTTCACCAACCTGCGCACGCATGCTCGCGAGAGCCAGCTCGACAAGCTCAAGCGCCTCATCCGTCACGCCGGTATTGAGCAGATCGACTTTGAGAACAAGTTCGTCGCCATTAAGATTCACTTTGGCGAGCTGGGCAACCTGAGCTTTTTGCGCCCCAACTACGCTCGCGCCGTCGCCGACGTGGTGAAGGAGCTGGGCGGCAAGCCCTTCCTCACCGACTGCAACACGCTCTATGTCGGTAGCCGCAAAAACGCGCTCGAGCACATCGACACCGCCTACCAGAACGGCTTTACCCCGTATGCCACGGGTTGCCAGATCATCATCGCCGACGGCCTCAAGGGCACCGACGAGGCGCTCGTCCCGGTCGAGGGCGGCGAGTACGTGCACGAGGCCAAGATCGGTCAGGCGCTCATGGATGCCGATATCGTGATCAGCCTCACCCACTTTAAGGGCCATGAGCAGGCCGGTTTTGGCGGCGCCATGAAGAACCTGGGCATGGGAGGCGGCAGCCGTGCCGGCAAGATGGAGCAGCATGCCGCCGGCAAGCCGAACGTCGCGACCGAGCACTGCGTTGGCTGCCATGCCTGCGAAAAGATCTGTGCGCACAACGCCATCTCGTTTGACGATACCCGCGAGCGCGAGCTTGCCAACGGCAACACTCGCACGGTGCACGTGGCTGCCATCGACCACGATCGCTGCGTGGGCTGCGGACGCTGCATTGCGGCATGCAACCAGGACTGCATCAAGCCCGGCTATGAGGCCGCGGCCGACGTGCTCAACTGCAAGATCGCCGAGTATACGAAGGCCGTCGTCGACGGCCGCCCGAGCTTCCACATCTCGCTTGCCATGGACATCAGCCCCAACTGCGATTGCCATCCCGAAAACGACACGCCTATCGTCAACGATATCGGCATGTTCGCGAGCTTCGACCCGGTCGCCATTGACCAGGCCTGCGCCGATGCCGTCATGGCATCCGAGCCGCTGCCCAACACCGAGCTCACCGATAGCGCGGCCAAGATGGAGCACAACCACGAGTATCTGGAGGGCGAGCAGGCCAAGGATCCCTTCTGCATCACGCATCCCGACACCGACTGGCGCGTGTGCATCGCGCACGCCGAGAAGATTGGCCTGGGCACGAGCGAGTATGAGCTCATCGAGGTCAAGTAGCGCCTAGCTATTGGACAAAATAAGCGCCTTTGTAGCGTTAGTTGAGCAAAAGCCGCACGTGAGCACAGCGCTCACGGGCGGCTTTTTGGAAGTGCGGCGAAAAATCGAATCCCGCCGACCACAAACCGTTTTTTGGCAACAAAACCCCAGACGTTGCTTTTTGCCTAAAAATACTCGTCGAGGAAGTTGTCGACCGTGTTCCAGTAGAGTTCGGGGTCGACCTGCGCGCTCTTGGCGTGGGTGGCGCCATGGATGGTGAGCTTTTGCTTGACCTTGCTGGCGCACGCGTCGTAGTTTTGGTCGAGCATGTCGTACGGCACAAAGGTGTCCTGGTCGCCGTGGATAAACAGCATGGGAACCGTCGCGTGTTTGAGTTGCTCCACGCTGCTCGCCTTATGAAAGTCGTAGCCCGCGCGCACGTTGCACACCAAGTTTGCTACATCGAGCAAGGGAAAGCTGGGCAGGCCGAACACGTCCTTGAGCTGCAGGGAAAACTCGTCCCAAACACTCGTATAACCGCAGTCCTCGATAATGCATTTCACGTTTGCGGGCAGAGACTCCCCCGCGACGTTCATGGCGGTTGCCGCACCCATCGACTCGCCAAAGACCAGGATGCGCGCCTCGGGGTCAGCCTGAACGATTTGCTCGATCCACGCGACGATATCGAGGCGCTCGGGCCAGCCCATGCCGATATAGTCGCCGCCGGAGCGCTCGTGGGCACGGGCGGCGGGCGCGAGTATGTTCATGCCGCGGTCGTGGAATCGCTTGACGTATCGGGCCATACCGATGGGCTCGTTGGTATATCCATGCAGACAGACGGCGTAGTCGTGCGTGCTCTCCGACGCAGCAAAATACCAGGCGGCAAGCTCGGTCCCGTCGTCCGCGGTGAGGCTCCTGCTCTCGCGGTTCTCTTTAAACCATGCCCGCGCCTCGGTATCCTCGGCATCCGGCTGCTCACCTTCTTTGTCGTTCTTGCTATCCTGCATCATCTTCATGGTGTATGGCGCGCGGGGATTCAGCGCGAAGTCAAACAGAAAGTTGCCGGCAAATCCGAGCAGCGCAACGACAACCACCAGTGCAACGATGCCGGCTATCTTGAGCTTTCGATGGGAACGTGCGTTTTGAGCCATGCGGTATTCTCCTATAAGATGTTAATACATCAACATTTAATGCAAGCGCATTATGGACGTTCGCCGTTGATGCGTCAACAGACAAAGAATGGGTAAACAAAGGGTCACGTATGGTGCAAATTTCGCACGTACCTAGACGCTTTGATATAGTGTTGAGAACTCTTTACGTTGGAGGATGTAACCGGCATGTCCGATTCGAGCGACAGTTCTAAGCCGCGACCCAAGACCGCGGCCGTTCCACACTACACGGTGGGTGAGGAGATCATGAACTCCGTCACCCATGGTGTCGGCTGCCTGCTGGGTATCGCGGGCCTGGTGCTCCTGATCGTATTCGCCGCCCTGCGCGGCGGAGGCCCGGCCCACATGGCCGCGGCAATTGTCTACGGCGTCAGCATTATCCTCGAATACCTAGCCTCCACGCTCTACCACGCGATTCAGCCCGCGCGCGCCAAGCGCGTGTTTCGCATCATCGACCACAGCTGCATCTACCTGCTCATTGCGGGCAGCTATACGCCGTTTTGCCTCATCACGCTCGCAAACGACGGCGGCGCTGTGCTGTTCTTTGCCGTATGGGCCATCGCCATTATCGGCATCGCCCTCGAGTGCTTTATGCGCGAGCGCCAGCCGCATTGGGTAAGCGGCCTGGTCTATCTGCTGATGGGCTGGCTCGTTGTCTTTAAGCTGCCCGAGCTCGTGGCGCTGCTCAACCCCGTGGCACTTGCCCTGCTCGCCGTCGGCGGCGTGTGCTACACCGCGGGCGTGCCGTTCTATATCGCCAAAAACGTGCGCTATCTGCACAGCGTGTTTCACCTGTGGGTGCTCGCCGGCAGCATCTTCCAGTTCATGGCGGTGATCCTCTTCGTAATCTAGCGACCACGCCAGCGCCCGTGCCCCCGCTCGGTCGCCAGTGCAATTGCCGTATCCGCCACCAACGTTTTAATCCGACGTCCCGAATCTTGGAGGTTCGAGAAACTCCCGATGGACATAACCATCTCCCTTATCACCACCCTCGTTTTGACCCTCATCAACGGCTACTTCTCTATGTCAGAGATGGCGCTCACCACGGCCAAGCGCGCCGTGCTGGAGCACGAGGCCGAGGAAGGTGACAAGCGCGCCGAGCGTGCCATTAAGCTGGCTGCCGACTCCGACCAGCTGCTCGCCACCATCCAGGTCGCCATCACGCTCGTGGGCTTCGCCTCGTCCGCCGTCGCCTCGACGAGTCTGTCCGACCCGCTCGCCACGTGGCTCATGAATTTTGGCATCGCGCCGCTCTCCGCCATCGCGCGCGGCCTGGCGCCGGTCATCATCACCGTCGCGGTCGCCTTCGTGTCCATCGTGATTGGCGAGCTTGTGCCCAAGCGCATTGGTCTGGCCAATGCCGAGGGCGTATCCAAGCAGGTCGTGGGACCGTTGTCGTTTTTCCAAAAGATCGCCCGTCCGCTCGTGTGGCTGACCGGCGCCTGCTCCGATGGCCTGGCCCGCATCCTACGCATCAAGAGCGCCGACGACCGCCAAAACGTCTCGGAAGAAGAGATCAAGTACATGGTCTCGGAGCAGGACGACCTGCTCGACGAGGAAAAGCGCATGATCCACGAGATCTTCGACCTAGGCGACACCGTTGCCCGCGAGGTCATGGTGCCGCGCGTGGACACCACCATGTGCGAGGACGACGAGACGGTCGCCGACGTGCTGTCCACCATGCGCCAGACCGGCTTCAGCCGCATCCCCGTCTATCACGAGGATCCCGACAACGTCGCCGGCATCGCGCACATCAAGGACCTGATCCAACCCGCGCTCGACGGCAAGGGTGACCAGCCCATCGCCGGTTTTTTGCGCGACGCCACCTTTGTGCCCGACACCAAGGATATCCTGCCGCTGCTGTCCGAGATGCAGACCTCGCACGACCAGATCGTGGTGGTTGTGGACGAGTACGGCGGCACGGCCGGCATCATCACCATCGAGGACATCGTCGAGGAGATCGTCGGCGAGATCGAGGACGAGTTCGACCCCGACAACAAGTATCTCACGCGCCTTTCGCGCCGCGAGTGGCTCGTTGATGGGCGTTTTTCGTGCGATGACGCGATTGAGCTTGGTTGGCCGCTTGAGGAAAGCGATGATTATGAGACCATCGCCGGCTGGATTTTGGAGCTTTGCGACTCGGTGCCCGACATCGGAGAGGTGTTTGAGGTTGCGGGGTACAAGTTTAAAGTGCAGTCGATGCGTGGCCAGCGCATCTCGCTCATTCGCGTGATTGCTCCGGCCGAAACCGATAAAAAGGATTCCGAGTCTTCGGTAGACGAGCCGACGACGTCGGGTGCGGGTTCCGCGAATCCGCACGACGGCGACGAGTAGGACAAGGAAGAGTAGGGGAGAGTTATGGCAGGCCTGTTCAACATCCTTAAGGTCACCGTCAGCGAGGACAAGATCTGCGCGCACGTGCTGGTGAACCCCGGCATGCCGCTCATGACCTCGGAGGATATCGAGGCTACGGCGCGCGTGTATTACCTGGTGCCGGCGATTGCCAAGCACCTGTGCCTGGGTGATTCCGGTCGCGAGTTCCAGGACTGCATGGGCCAGACCGAGCTTTGCCATCTGCTTGAGCATGTGACGGTCGAGCTCATGAACGAGACCGGTCTTGCCGGCAGCATCTCGTGCGGCCGCACGCGCGTAAGCGAGCACGACGAGCGCGTCTTTGAGGTTGAGCTTTCGTGCCCCGACGACGCGCTGGCCATCGGTGCGCTGTCTTCGGCCACCTTTATGATGGACTGGGCCTATCTGCACGCCGACCAGCCTGCCCCCGACGTGGAGGGCACGGTCGCGGGCCTGCGCAATCTGGTGCTGGGCATGCGCGCCGAGGCCGAGGGCAAGGATCCTCACGAGGCCGTCGCCGCTGCGAACGGCGAAGATGCTGCCGAGGACGAGGGCGCTGACGAGGGCGATGTGCCGGTCGACGCCGAGCCCGTTGCCGATGCGACCGCCGAGCCCGTTCCCACCGAGCCCCAGGGCGTCCCCAACTTTGACGACGAGCCCCAGGTGGCGATTGATACCGAGGGCGCGGTTGCCGAGAACCACGAGGCCTCCGCTGCCGTCTTTGGCGGTGCGGCGACGGTTCCGGCAGGACCTGCGCATGAGGGCGGTCTGCCGCTCGTGGACGGCGCCGGCGAGGATCCGGGTGCCACGGTGGCCATGCCGGCTATGCCCCAGGAGTAGGCCTACGCGTTTATCACCATCACGTACCTGCGCCTTTGCCGTACGCAGATGAGCGGAGCGGCAAGTGATGCGCTGCGGGTATAATGGACAGCATTCAAACGGTGGGCACCGACGTGCCCGCAGGAGAGGAATGATCATGGGTAAGACTTTCAGCTTTGTCTCCGGCGCACTTTTTGGTGCCGCTGCCGGCGCTATTGTCGGCGTTGCTCTGGCCCCGCGTTCGGGCGCCGAGACCCGCGCCATGGCTGCCGATATCGCCAACGACGCCTGGGACAATATGCGCGACACCTACGAGCACAGCGCCGAGGAGGCCCGTGCTGCGGTGAATGACTTTGGCCCGATGGTCGACGCCAAGACCGACGACCTGCGCGCCAAGGTCGACCTGGCCCGCGAGCGCATGGACCAGCTGCGCGAGCAGCTCAACGACGCCATTTCGGGCGGCAACGTGACGCCTGCCGCCGACGTCGTGGTCGAGAACGCCGTCGAGGCTGATACCGAGGCTGCGGAGCCCTCGACCGAGGCATAATGCGCGCCGGGGATTTTGTCGGCGCCAAGATCTATCGCAAGCCTACCGAGGACAAGCGCACCAAAAAGGACGGCACACCGCGCAGCCCTAAAAAGCTCGGAAAGATTCACTTTCCGGTCTTTACCCCGGGCGGTACGCGCGTGGTCGGCTTTATGGTCCGCCAGTCCGATATCGCGGGCATGATCGAGCGTCCCGACCGATTCGTAGCGCTCGACGCCATTGGTGTCTACGAGGGCGCCATTGCGGTCGATGACGTCAAGGACACGTACGATGCCGCCGCTGCCAAGCGCCTCGACATCAACCTGGACGATTGCATCATCTGGGTCGGTATGGACGTGCGCACGGAATCAGGCGACGTCGTGGGCTATTGCTCGGACGTTGAGTTCAAGCCACGCTCGGGCATCGTGCAGGCATTCTATGTGACCGCCGGTGCTGCTTCGAGTGTTTTGGTTGGTGACACGCAGGTGCCGCCGACGATGCTGCGCGGCTATGCGGACGGCGCGATGATTGTTTCGGACGAGGTCAAGTCGCTCGGGTATTCGGGCGGCGCCGCCGCAAAGGCTGCCGAGGCAAGCGTCGTGGTGGGCGATAAGGTCAAGAAGGGCGCCAAGGTGCTCGATGACAAGGGATCGGTTGCCGTGGACAAAGGCAGTCGCGCACTGGGCAAGCAGCTCGGCAAGACGCGCGGCATGTTCAAGGCCTTTAAGGACGAATACCAAAAGGCGAGCGGAGGCTCGTCAAAAGCTACAAAATAGCGACGTACCAAATGATGGGAGGCAAGCCGGAGACCTGTTGCTCCGGCTTGCTGTGTTTATGGGGGAGGGCACATGCGCCAAAACGGATCCAACTTAAACGGGCGTTCGGGTGCGCGTCCGACGGCGCGCCGCGATCTGGGGCAGCTGCCCAGCGGTCAGCGCAAGCGTCACCGTAAGCCCGGCGCGATGTATCTCAACCATAGCCGCGGCTTTAGCGACCGCAGCGCTCGCATCGGCAACAACCGTACGCCCCGTCGTTCGTCTCGCCTGCCCTATGCGCTCATCGCCGTGGGTTGCGCACTCGTGCTGTTTATCGCTGCCGTCGTGGGCTACGTCAACCGCAGCGTGGACGTGGAGCTCAACGGCCAGAAGACCGCAGTGCGCGTGGGCTCTACGCTGCAGAATCTCATCGACGAACAGGATTTGACTGGCACCTACGACGCAGGCGACCTGCTGGCCGTCGATGACAGCGTGCTCAAGCGCCATGGGGGCGAAAAGCTGTCGGTGAAGGTCGACGGCAAGCGCGTGAAGCAGGGCAAATGGGATAGCCGCGAACTTGAGGGTGGCGAGAAGGTGACGGTCAAGGATGGCCGTAACATCTACGAGAAGCACGAGGTTCAGGCTACGGTTATCGAGCCCAAGCTCAAGGTCGAGGGCACGGGCGCTATCGAGTATGTGCAGACGTGGGGTGTCCAGGGCCGCTCCGAGGTGTGGGTTGGTGAGCAGTCGGGCAAGACGCAAGACCGCGGCGAGGTTGTGCCCGCCACCGATTGCGTTGTTGCGTGCGCCAGCGTGGCGCCCAAGGGCAACAAAAAGTACGTGGCGCTGACGTTTGACGAGGGTCCGAGCGGCGCCACCAAACAGATCTTGCAGGTGCTCAAGGAAAAGGGCGTCACCGCGACGTTCTTCCTTTCGGGCGATGCGGCCGAGGCCTCGCCTGCCACGGCCAAGGCGATTGTCGATGCCGGGTGCGAGATCGGATCCAACAGCTACAGCGACGATTCGCTCAAGGGTCAGGACCCTGAGGCGGTACGCGAACAGATCACGAAAGGCACCGATGCGATTAAGTCGGCGACCGGCGTGAAGACGATGCTGCTGCGTGCTCCCTACGCTGCCTTTGACGAGCAAAACTGGATTGATGCGATGGACCTGGTCTCCGCCGTGGTCTCGTGGAATATTGACTCGGGCGACTGGCTGCTCAACGGTGTCGACGAGCAGGTCTCGACGGTGCTCGATTCGGTGACGCCGGGCAATATCGTGCTGCTCACCGATAGAGACGAATGCGCCGAGCAGACGCTCGAGGCGCTGCCGCAGATTATCGACGGCCTCATTGCCGACGGCTACAAGATCGTGACGCTCAGCGACCTGGTCAAGACGGACACGGCATTGAGCAAAAAGCTCACCTCGCTGACGAAGGTCACCATGCCCAAAGACGCCGTGTTCCCCCAACTTGCCGAGGACGAAGATACCACAGAGTAGTCATTGGGTAGTCATTTAAGAACGTCCCCAATGACTATGTCACGGATGCGTCAGCGTTTGGTATGCCTGCAATGTGCAGCGCATAAATTCGATGCCGCAGGGCGATGCTGATGCTATAGTTACTGCGGTTAATGAGGGTCAAGAGAAAGGTTACAGGTGAAATCCAAACCTCGACCATACAGTCGATGACCCCATGCAGGTGCTTTTTGCGCATGCACGGGGTGTAAGCGTCGAGCGGCGTGCCGCCCGCGCATGCGTATACATATCCAGAAGCCCCCGGACGTCGCACATGCGGCCGCGTCCGGAGGAATAATGATGGGGAGCACCATTGAATTATCTGAGTGAGATGCTCAAATTGCCGGTCTTGGACGTCGATGGAGAAAAGCTCGGCGTGGTGAACGATTTTGGTATTGCTACCGGCGAAGTTTTTCCGCACGTGACGTCGCTCGCGTTCCGCGGTCCCGGCAAGACGCCGTTTATGATCAGCTGGCGCAAATGGGTCGACCGTATCGACGAGACGGGTGTACACCTTAAGACGTCGGCCACCGAAATCCGTTTTTCGTACCTGCAGCCGACCGAACTCTTACTCGCCCGCGACGTGCTTAACAAGCAAATTGTCGACACGCAGGGCATGAAGGTCGTGCGCGTAAACGACATCAAGTTTTCCATGTCGGGCGAAAACCAGCTGCGCCTGCTGGGCGCCGAAGTGGGCGCCCGCGGTCTGCTGCGCGCGATCAGCCCCACACTCGAGCATGTCGTCGAGGGCTTTATGAAGCACCTGGGCAAGCCGCTCAGCGAGGACATTATCGCCTGGTCTTACATGGACCTGCTCGATCGCTCGACTAAGAACATCCAGCTCTCGGTGTCGCACAAGACGCTTGGCGAGCTGCACCCTGCCGACATTGCCGACATCATCGAGCAGCTCGACCCGCGCCTGCGTGCGCAGGTGTTCGCGCAGCTCGACACCGCCCAGGCCGCCGAGGCCATCTCGGAGTTCGATGATGACGAGCTCATGACCGAGATGCTCGAGGGCCTGTCCGATACGGACGCATCGTCGATGCTGGCCATGATGGACCCGGACGACGCCGCCGACCTGATCGACGAGCTCGATTACGAGAAGGCCGAGAAGCTCCTGCGCCTGATGGGCGTCAAGGAGGAGAAGGCGATTCGTAACCTGCTGGGCTATGAGGACAACACCGCCGGCCGCATCATGACCTCGGAGTTTGTCTCGCTGCCCGCCACGGCGACGGTCGGCGATGCCATCGAGGCGATTCGCAAACTCGATGAGGACTTCGAGAGTGTCTATTACGTCTATACCGAGGATCCGAGCGGCATGCTCACCGGCGTGCTCTCGCTTCGCACGTTGATCGTGGCCGACCGCGATGCCACGCTGGGCCAGCTCGCCTATCGCGACCTGGTCTACGTGTCGCCCGACGAGGACCAGGAAGACGTGACGGACGAGATGACCAAGTACGACCTGGTTGCCATCCCTGTCTGCGACGAGAACCGTCATATCCTGGGCATCGTGACCTTCGACGACGCCATGGACGTTATCGCCGAGGAGCATCAGGAGGACCTGCAGATCGCCGGTGTCGGCTCGGGCGATAGCGCGTCGGACGACTCGACGAACGTGCTCAGCTGGTTCGTGCATCGTCAGTACTGGGTCGTCGTGTGGGGCATCGCCTCGTGCATTATGGCGACGGTGCTGGGGACGGCGCTGGGCTCCGCGCATCTGGTGGTGTTCCCCATGTGCGCCATGCCGCTCGTGCTGCTGGCGGCCTCGCGCATGGTGTCGTTCGTCAAGAACTACTTCCTCGAGTACGACGGTCACGACGACGAGCCCAAACCGTACCTGGGATTCTTCTTCCAGAGCACGGGTATGGGTCTGATCCTTTCGCTTGTTACTTACCTGTGCGCGCAGCTGGTGCGCACTGCCGCGTTCCTCGATGCCCCTATGTTTGAGGAGCAGCTCTTTACCGGCTGCTTTAACATCGCGGCCATCATCTGCCTGGTGGGCAACATGAGCGCCGTGATTTACCTGATGGTGCTGTTCTGGCGCGATGAGCACGACCTCAATACGTCGGGTACCGCCATGAACGTCATCGCCGTCATGATCTCGTGTGTGGCGTACTGCATCGCCGCGGTGCTGCTCACCATGTCGGTCATGGGGTAGGTGGTCGCGTGCAAAATACGAAGCAAAAGCCGAGCACCAAGCAAAAGCTGACCATCGCGGCCATCTTTGGCGCCATGGGCCCCGGTCTTCTGGCGGCGCTTTCGGGCAATGACGCTGGCGGCATCGCCACGTATTCCAGCGCGGGCGCCAGCTATGGCTATAAGATGCTCTGGATGCTTCCCGTCATGACCGTGCTGCTTATCGTGACGCAGGAGACCGCGGCGCGCTGCGGATGCGTCACGGGTAAGGGCCTGGCGTCGCTCATTCGCGAACGCTTTGGCGTGCGCAAGAGTGTACTTGCTATGGCGGCGCTGTTGATCGCCAACACGGCTGTGACCATTTCGGAGTTTGCGGGCATCGCCAGCGGCCTTGCTCTCTTTGGCGTGCCGGCGAGCATCTCGGTGCCGTTGGTGGCGCTGCTGGTGTGGATGCTTACCATGTCGGGTAGTTTCCAGCGCATCGAGAAGATTTTGCTGCTGGTGAGCTGCGTGTTCGTGACCTATATCGTCGCCGCGTTTATGGCTGGCCCCAACTGGGGTGAGGTCGCGGTCGACCTGGTCGTGCCTAACATTCAAAATGACCCCAGCTACGTGTCGCTCGTGGTCGCAACGATCGGTACCACCATCGCGCCGTGGATGATCTTCTTGGCGCAGAACAACGTGGTCGATAAGAACGCGGGCGAGGACGACATCGTGCTGCAGCGTATCGATACCGTGAGCGGCTCGATCGCTGCTGATATCATTGCGGGCTTTATTATCATCACGACCGGTACGGTGTTGTTCCCGGCGGGCATTCAGATTAGCGATGCTGCCGATGCTGCCCGTGCGCTGGAGCCTATTGCGGGTCAGTGGTCCACGGTACTGTTTGCCTCGGGCCTGGTCGCGGCGAGCTTCTTGGCCGCCTGCGTGCTGCCGGGCGTTACGTCGAGCGCTATCTGCGAGGCATTTGGCTGGGAGCGCGGTGCCGACCGCAGCTGGGACGAGGCCCCGGTCTATCGCGGCATCATTACGGCCATCATCGGCATTTCTGCCGTGTTGGTGCTTATGCCTGGCGTCGATCTGTTCCAGATTATGATGACCTCGCAGGTCATCAATGGCGTGCTACTGCCCGTGGTTCTGGTGTTCCAGGTGGTTATCGCCGCCGACCGTCACATCATGGGTGCCAACCGCAATGGCCGCGTGTGGAACGTGCTCACTTGGGCGACTATCGCCGTGATTACGGTGCTGACAGTCGTCATGTTTGTGCTGCAAGCGATGGGCTACAGCGCTTAACGCCCACTTTTGCTTCCGAACAGGCCGCAGCGATGGGCTGCGGCCTGTTTTTTGTCTGCTATAGGGTGTTAGTTATATAGCAATGGACAAAAAATGCCAAATATGAGTACTGTTGCTAAGTGAATAGCATTTACATCCTAAAAGATAATGAACATAGCCTTTAGTATGTTCATTAAAATTGGCTCCAATACGCCTTAAACCAGTCAGGTTGGCTGCTTTAGGGGGTTGTAGGGGTCGCTCGGACGTCATTTTGGGTGGTTTTGCCTGCTACTAAAATGGTAACAGTACTCATATTTGCCCTTTTTTGCCCACAGACCTTTGAGGGTGCGGCGAAAAGGGCTTGTTTTGATTGTTTGGGGCAGGCACGAGGCGCGGAAACGATGTCTGGAGCGACGGAGCGGCCTGGAATTCATCCGTAGAGGTCTTCATTGGCTGCGCCAGGAGTGTCCCTAACTGCCGGAGGGGGTGTCTGCCGTGGCAGACACCCCCTCCGGATGTGGGAAGTTTGCGCTGCAGGTTACTTGTCGGTGCCCAGCTTGTGCGGCTTGAGAGCGAGCGCATTGACGAGTGCGTCGGTGGCAGACTTGACGGCTGCCGGCTGCGGATCGTTGACGTGATCCTCGGGATGCACGGGCAGGTCCTTCTTGACGGCATCGTGGATCAAGTTGAGGTACTCAGTCACGCCAGTGGTCGATAGGTGCGTGCCATCGCCATCGAACAGGTCGTTGCGGTTGGCGCTGTATCCGTACCAGTCGATAACGCGCACGTTCTTGTAGCGCGTAACGGCGTTGGCGATGGCCTGGTTGGTAGAGCCAACCCACGGCTGCGGACTGCGCGTGTTCACAAACACCACAATACGCTTATCTCCTGCATCGGCCATGATGGCGTCGATTTGGTCATCCGTTACCAAACCGTTGGTGCCCAGCGCAAAGACCACGATCTTGCCGGCAAGGTTCTGCTGGATATAGCCCTCAAATGTCGCGCGGCCCGCATCGAACTGGCGGCCCTTTTCGGCATCGATATGGCTGTGCGGGAACACGCCGTCAAAGGAATCAACGGCGCGCAGCGACACGGAGTCACCGATCATCAACAGGTCGTAGGAGCCGTCGGGGAAGCCGTCGTTGTCCTTGTCGGTGTCGTCGGCCGCCTGCTGGTCGGTGGGTGCGGCGTTCTTGGCTTCCTTGTTCAGAACTTCGGCGCCCTCGCCGCTCAGCGCAGACGTCTCGGGCACAAAGATCAGGCCGCCCAGTGCAACGACCAACACGACAGCGCAGGCTGCACAGGCAGGGACGTGCGCGCGCACCCAGTTGGCGGGCGTGGCGGTGCCGTCGCGGAACTCGGATACGGTGCGCCCAAAGGCGCCCTTTCTAAACGGCGTCTCGATAAAGCGATATGAGCATTCGGCCACGGCGACCACCAACAGCACCTGCAAAATGTACTGCCACCACGGTGTATCGTTGATGTTGGCGACCGGGTTCATGAGCAACAGCAGGGGATAGTGCCACAGGTAGATGCTGTACGAGCGCTTGCCAACCCATACGAGCGGCTCGGCGGACAGCGCGCGGGCAACCATTCCCTGGGGCTGCACGCAGGCCGCGATGACCATGAGTGTGAGGATCGAGCACAGCAGCGTGCCTCCGCGATACTGGAACGCGGTGTAGCCGTTGGTGAGCGCGACCATGGCGGCAAGGCCAACCAGACCCACGAGGCCCAACACATCGATGGATGCGGGCGAGGACCAAAAGCGCACGAGGGCGCTCGGCTGTGCCGGGCCGGTCTCGGCTGATTCGTCGGCCTTCTCGCCAGGCTTGCCCTCGGCGTTCTTGCCGTGCTTGGCGGCGCCGGCCAGGCGATTGAGCCCCAAACGACGAGCGAGACGCACCGGCGCCAGGTCGCGATCGGGGATAAAGGCCATCCAGGCACCCAGCAGCAGCGAGAACACGCGGGTGTCGGTGCCGTAGTACACGCGGCTGGGGTCGGCGGCAGGGTTGTAAAGCACCATCATGGCAAGGGCAGATACCGCGGCAAGGCCCAGAACCACGCGGCGCGTGTTGGGCTTGCTCATGTGCATGGATACCATAGCGAGCAGCAGCGGGGGCCAAACCAGGTAGAACTGTTCCTCGATGGCGAGCGACCAAAAGTGCGTAAGCGGCGAGGGATCGCCCAGGGCGTTGAAGTACGAGACGTTTTGGGCAATCTGCCACCAGTTGTTGAAGAACAGCAGCGACGGCAGGATATCGGGGCGCATCTTGGTGAGCATCACGTGGTTGAAGACGGTGCACAGCGCACAGGTCACCACCACGACGGTCACCACGGCGGGGACCAGGCGACGGATGCGGCGGATCCAGAAGCTCTTGAGGTCGATGCGGCCGGTCTTAGCGACTTCGTTGAGTAGCAGGCGTGTGATCAGATAGCCCGAAAGCACAAAGAAGATCGTGACGCCGAGCAGACCGCCCTGCGCCCACGTGAGGTTGAGGTGATAGAGCACCACCGCGACGACGGCAAGCGTGCGCAGGCCGTCAAGGGCAGGGATGTAGCGGGACTTGGGGCGAGCAGGCGTCTGCTCCGCGGCGGGAGTGTTGGCGCGACCCGCGTTGTTGGCAGAAGCGCGATGGGGGCTCGCGGTGCGTCGCGGCTCGTTGGCACGGCGTTCGCTCTTCACGCGTTCGTGCGGCGCCGGCTCGTTGCCTGTGCGGCGTCGACCGCGCGAGCCCGATTGCGAGAGTTGTTCCATAAAACATCATCCAATGACGAGAATAATCAGCACGCCTTCATTGTAGCTGCCTGCTCCTGTGAATGCTTGCTGCTGGCGCAAGCTCAAGCGCGCGTCCACATCAAAGTGAACTAAAGTTATAGGGGGTGCGAGAGTGCACGATCGACGGCCGGCGGTGGGCATAAGGCCCGCAGATGAGGAGGTTTCCATGGCAGATCGCGGCATCGTTGCGGTGTTCGGCAGCATGAACATGGACCTTTCGGTGGCGTGCGAGCGCATACCGCGTGCGGGCGAGACCGTCGGCGGCAGCGGGTTTATCACCAACGCCGGCGGCAAGGGCGCCAATCAGGCTGTAGCTGCCGCGCGTATGGGCGCGTGCACGCACATGATCGGCGCGGTCGGTCGCGACGCGTTCGGCGCGTCGCTCGTGGTGGGGCTCCAAGACGCCGGCGTGGACTGTGACTTTGTAGTGCATCGCGATGACGTGGAGACGGGAACGGCGACCATCATTCGCTGCGAGGGCGACAACCGCATCATACTGTCACCGGGCGCCAACCATGCGCTTGCGGGCGCGGACGTTGCCTGCGCGTTGAGGCGTCTGGTGGCCCATGAGCTCGACGACGACGCCAGCGAGATTGCCCCGGCTGCCGGAAGCGTCTTTATCGCCCAGGGTGAATGTGACCTTGCGGCGACGGCCGAGGCGCTTGTTTGTGCTCACGAGCTGGGGTTCTATACGGTCTTTAATCCAGCGCCTGCCTGCGAGCTGCCTGCGGAGGTCTGGCCTGCGGTCGACCTGGTCTGCCCCAACGAGACCGAGTGCCAGGTTCTGACGGGCATTCTGCCCACGGATGATGCAAGCTGCGTCGCGGCGCTCAATGCGCTGCTCGACAAGGGTGCCGGGGCTGCGGTCATCACGTTGGGCGGTGCCGGCTCGGTTACGCTCGGCGATGGCGGTGAGCTGCTGCGCATGCCGGCACTTTCGAGTACGGTAGTCGATACCACGGCCGCCGGCGATACGTTTATCGGCGCGTTGGCGGCGGCTCGCCTAGAGGGCCTGCCGCTCTTTGAGTGCATGGCCGCGGGCGCTCGCGCCTCGGCGGTGACGGTGTCGCGCCTGGGCGCTCAGCAATCGATTCCCACGCGCGCCGAAGTTGAGCGCGTGTTTGATTTAGACGATTTAGTACAAGACGGAGAAGCGGAGTAGAACAATGGCAATCAAGAAGCTGATCCTTGATCTGGATATGGGTGTTGACGATGCGATGGCGCTGGCCTATGCCATCGCGAGCCCCGAGGTGGAGCTCGTGGGCATCACCACGTGCTTTGGTAACGTGCGCGTCGAGCAATCGGCGCACAATTGCCTGGCGGTGCTCGATCTGCTGGGTCGCCCCGAGGTTCCGGTGTACCTGGGTGCCGACCGTCCTCTGCAGGCGACTGAGCCCTATACGCCGCCGGCGTCCACCGCGCTCATTCACGGCAAGAACGGCATCGGCGGCGCGAGCGTGCCCGCGTCGCCCTACGAGCCGGTGGGGGCGACCTCGGCCGACGGCAACGCTGCGGTCGATTATCTGATCGATGCCGCGCGCACCTATGGTCCCGATCTGGTCTACGTGGCGACTGGCCCGCTCTCCAACCTGGCGCTCGCCCTGGAGCGCGATGCGGCGGCGACGATGTCCATCGGCCGCGTGGTCGTGATGGGCGGCGCCCTTACCGTGCCCGGCAACGTGAGCGCGGGCGCCGAGGCCAATATGGCGAGCGACCCCGAGGCAGCCGACGCGGTGCTGCGCTCGGGCCGTAAGCTCACCATGGTGGGTCTGGACGTGACGCATCGCGTGGTGCTCACACGCCGCGACATTGCCGGCTGGACGGGCTCGGGCACCATGGCGGGCTGCGCATTTGCGAGCATGGTCGAGCACTACATTGGCTCGTACGAGATGAACGCACCCTACCTGGGTGGTTGTGCGCTGCACGATCCGCTGGCCGTTGCCGTGGCGATCGACCCCACGCTCGTAGGTGCGCTCGGCTGCAACCTGCGTGTTGATCTGCTGGGCGAGTACCGCGGTCGCACCATCTGCGATGAGCGCCGCCTGTCCGATCCGGACAAGAGCACGCTTGTGGCACTGACCGTGGATGCTCCGCGCTTCCTGTCCGAGTTCAAGACGCGTATGGCCCGCGTCCTGGGCTAAGTTGTCTTTTTGGGACGGGGCTTTTTTGACTGTTATGATTGGTGCGACCATTCGAACCAGCTAAAAGAGCCCGTCCCAAATTGACTACCGAGAGGATCTGCCATGGAGCGCATTGCGAGCTTTTCCGTTGACCATCTGTTGCTTGAGCCCGGCGTGTATGTGAGCCGCATCGACCGCGATCCGGCGACCGGGGCCGCCGTCACCACCTTTGACCTGCGTCTGACCACGCCCAACAAGGAGCCGGTCATGAACACGGCCGAGTGCCACACCATCGAGCACCTGGGCGCGACGTTCCTTCGCAATCATGCCGAGTGGTCGGGCCGCATTGTCTACTTTGGCCCCATGGGCTGCCGCACGGGCTTTTACCTCGTCGTATTTGGCGAGGTGACGAGCGAGGAGATCCTGCCGCTCGTGCGTGAGCTGTTCGAGTTTGTCGCCGACTTTGAGGGCGATGTCCCCGGTGCCGCTCCCGAGGAGTGCGGCAACTACCTGGACCAGAACCTTCCCATGGCCAACTGGCTTGCGCGCCGCTACCTCGACCGCGACCTGGCCGATATCGACGAGAAGCACCTGCACTATCAGCAGGCATAAGGGCTTTATCGTCCAAAACGCGCGCATTGGGCGCCTTCGCTTATGCGGGGGCGCCTTTTTGTTGATTGGTCGGGGCGAGCGTTCAAAATCGCTCATGTTTGTTCTAGAATGTTCGTATAGTCACATTTACGAACAGGAGTGAACATGCATATCTACTCTGTCAACGATCCCGAGTTCAAATCCTATGGCAACGTTTGGGATAACGTTTCGTCCGAGCTCACGTCGCCCGTGCTCGAGGCGCTCTCTGCCACGCCCATTCCCGAGGGCAGCAAGTACGTAGCAAGCGCGCCGGAGCTCGAGGACGTCAAGGATGCCGACAAGCTTGGCTTTCTCATGTTTGGTGGCCGTCCCTTCCAGCTCGGCTGGTGCAACGGCCACAATACACGACTCAACTGCCTGGAGTATCACCGCGCGAGCGAATTCAACCTGGGCGCTCGCGACTTTATCCTGCTCGTGGCGCATCGCTGGGAGATCGAGGACGGCAAGCTCGACACCGCGTGCGTCAAGGCGTTTCGCGTGCCGGCGGGTACGGTCGTCGAAGTCTTCAACACCACGCTCCACTACACGCCGTGCATGGTCGACGACGGTGGCTTCCAGGTGATGGTGGCGCTGCCCGCCGGCACCAACGGCCCGCGCCCCGAGGTCGCGGCCGACATGCCTGCGGCCGGCGACAGCTACTGCTACTGGAAGGCCGACAAGTGGGTCCTCTGCCATGCCGACAGCCCCAAGGCAGCCGAAGGCGGCTACGTAGGCCTCATCGGCAAAAATCTCGACATCACCGTGGACTAGCGCATCGCCCCAAACCACCACAAAGGTGCCTGTCTCCTTTGCGGTGGTTTGGGGCGGGCGGATATCGGGAAGTGCCAGACGGGGGAGGCTGCCGGGCGCCTTGCCGTCTGCGGATTTTGGGACATGCGGCCCGCTTTTTCGACCCATCTGTCGGTACACTAAAAGCACTATGGGTACCCGCGAGCGACATATCGGCCACGCGGCCGCCCGGACCGCACCGGCTGCGGATCCCAGGGGCGGCAGGCTCTTCGCCATGCCGCGATTCCTTGTTGGCATAACACATCAGGTGTACCGCCACCGCGTCTTTGCTATCGCCGGCGCCATCACCGCGCTGTTCCTCATGCTTTTGGCAGTCTTGCCGGCGCTGTTCGCCTTCGACCCCAAACTTTCTAACGCCGTGCCCGCCTATAGCGAGGTGTCCGAAGAGGTCGTGGATGCGCTCGCCCACTCGAGCTCTCTCCCGCTGCTTGTCGCCGCAATTATATTTTCGATCTGGGGCGTATCGGTCTATCTGCGCTGTTTGGACTATGTGCTGCGCCGCCGCCTTGTTGCCGTCGCCACCATCTGCGCCCTGTGGATGATCGAAGTCGTTCTCAAGTACAAGTCGTTCACGCCGTTCTATGCCACCGTGCTGTGGTACCTGTACTACGTGCCCATGACACTCATTCCGCTGCTCTACCAGTTGTGTGGTCTGCGCCTTGCGGGCCTGGAGCAACACCGCCTGGGTCGCCGCTACTGCGCTGCGCTGTGGATTGTGGCTATCCTGCTTATCGGATTTGTGCTCACCAACGATTTTCACCAGCAGGTCTTCCACTTTGACCGTACAAGCGACACCTGGAGCAACGATTACGCGTACGGCTGGGGTTATTTCGCCGTCCTCGTGTGGACGGCCTTTAACTTTGTGGCCTTTTTTATCCTGGTGGGCCGGTCCTCGTCCTTTCGCATCCAACGTTTCTCGGGCACGGCGGCGCTCGTGCTGCTGGGCGGCGCGTTCTTTGCCATCTCATATGCGTTGCGCGTGCCCTGGGCATGGAGGCTCAACTTCTCGCTCATCTATTGCGTCTTGTGCGTGGTGGCGATGGAAATCTGTCTCGATTGCGGTGTCGTTCCGTCATATCACGACATCGCCGGCATTTTCGACACCTTGCCGCTTGACCTCAAAGTTCTAACGCGCGACCTGCAGGAAGTCTATGCCACGCCAGTGTCAAAGCCAATGCCGGTAGGCGTGCGCGAGGAGTTGCGGACCCAGGCGCACAGCCGCGCCCATGCCTTTGCCGTGGCGTCCGATCCCGATGTGATGCACCGTGCCTTTCCACTGCTGGGCGGATCGGCCCTGCTTGCCCAAGACGTGTCGGATCTCAACGAGCTTAACCGTGAACTGGCACATCGTCGTATGGAGCTGCAGCGTCAAAATGAGCTGCTCGCCGCCGACTACGACCTTAAGACGCACCTGGCAGACCAAGAGGCCGAGACCTTGCTGGTCCAAGACGTGGACCAGGCGCTTGCCCGCGCGCTCGAAGGGATGTACGACCTGCTGAGCTCGCTGCCGCCGTTGACCGATGAATCGTCTTCGCACGAGCGTTACCGCATGCTGCAGCGCGCCAAGATGCTCGTCGCCTATTGCAAGCGCAAGGGGTCGCTCACGTTGGCACAGCACGGGGAGAGCGGTTTTGATCGCGACCGCATTCAGCTCATTGCCAACGAGCTCGCAAGCGACCTGCGCACCATCGATATCGATTGCGCTTCGATTATCGCCATACGGCGCCCGATGCACGCCAGTACGGTAAGCGCCCTGTACGACTGCGTGTATGACTTTGCGTTTTTTTGCCTACACCACCGACCATCCGGCGCTTATGTATCACTTGGGCGATCATGACCGATGCAGTGTCGAGCTGCGTGCCGCGCTTTTTTCCAACGATGATGCAGATCTTTCGCAGACGCCCGCTGCGCAAGAGCTCGAAAGCGCTCTGCAAGGGCGCAACGTGGCATACCGCCTTGAGGGCGAGCCCGGCCAGCTGCGCATGATCGTCTTGATGCCGAGGGCGGGTGAGTGACGATGCAGATTTCGCTCATTCTTCCCCAAATCGTTGCGCTCGATGTTGTCTTTGCCCTGGCTGCGTGTCTGCAGACGATCCACGTCCCGCTCATCGCATCGCGCCGCTCGTCCTATAACCGTAAGGTGATTTGTGCCTACGAGGCGAGCCTCGTGGTTCACCTGGTGGTTTCGGCGCTTATCCTGTTCGCGTCGTCTGGCTCGTATCTGGTGGCGCCGCTTTATGTTTGCGCCAGGGCAATGGGCGGAGCGCTGTGGCTCAATGTCGCAATCTTTGCCTATGGCGTGGTGCTTATGGTGCGCTATCGTCGCCCCGTCATGCTGGTCGAGCTGCTGCTTGTTGTCGCCGTTACACCGCCGGTGGTTTTTGCCATGGGCTCGGCGTGGACCGTTGTCCTTATCGCAGAGGGAGCGTTTTTCCTGTTCCGTTCCATCGCGGCGCTCTTGATGGATGTCCGCAACCGCCAGGAGGATATCACCATGTTCTCGACGATCGAGACCATCAACGTGATTCCCGTGGGCATCCTGTATCTGGACCCGAGGGGCCGTCCGCTGCTCATGAACCGCTGCATGCGAAAAAACCTGGTGGAGCTTCATATGCCCACCGACCTAGGCGATATGAGCGGAACATGGAACGACCTGCGCAAACTCAGCATGCAAATGCCCGAAAGCAGCCAGAACCGCGTGCGCATTAATCTGGACCGCTTTGGTGAGGCGCGCGTTGTGGTCGAGGTTTCTCCCGCCGAGATTCGCTTGTTCGTGCACGATGACGTTATGGTTTCGGGCCGCCTCTTCGAGCGCATTATCGGCCTGGATGTAACAGAGTATGCGCATGCTCATGATCGTCTGGCGCAAGCCAACCACCTGCTTGAGCTTGCGGGCCAAGAGCTCCAAGCCCAGATCGAAGAAGTCAAAAAAGTTGCTGACAATGCGGCCTATCTGCGTATGCGCGCTCGCGTGCACGATGTGATCGGGCAGCGCCTGTCCATCCTCCATCGTTATCTGGAGGAGGGGCGCCTGGATGACGAGTCACTCGAGCAGATCGACCCGCTGCTGCGCTCAATCGCTGCCGATCTGCGCAGCGGGGGCGACACCGAACCGGCAGAGCAACTGGGCGATATCGTCCATGCCTTTGGCCTGGTGAGTGTGCAGATCGATGTTGAGGGTGCGCTGCCTGAGGACGCGCGTGTCGCCGCCGCATTTTTGCAGATTATCCGCGAGGCCTCGACCAATGCCACCAAGCATGCACAGGCGCATCGGGTCCACGTGCGTCTGTGGCAGGAGACGTCGGAAGACGGCGCTGTTGCGCGGATGACCGTTTCTAACGACGGCGCGCCTGCACCCGTATCGTATCGCGAGGGAACGGGTATCCCAGGTATGAGGCATGTCGCACAGAATCTGGGCGGCAGCCTGGAAGTCCACACCGCCCCGCCCTTCACGCTTACGGTGTCCATCCCGCTCGCCTCCAACGCCACGGTCCAAAGGAGAAGTTCATGATCCGCGTCCTTATAGTCGAAGACCAGGCCATCCTGCGCGAGAGCCTCGCGCGCTCCGTCGGTGACCAGCCCGATATGACCGTCGTCGCCGCGATCGCCGATGCCTCCGAGGCCTTGGGTGTCGCGCTCAAGGAGCGCCCAGACATGATACTGATGGATGTGTGCACCGAGCACGATTCCAACGGCATCGTGGCGGCGGCGCACATCAAAGAACAACTGCCCGAGTGCCGCGTCATTATCATGACGGGTATGCCCGAGATCACCTTTGTGGACCAGGCACGCGAGGCGGGCGTCGACAGCTTTGTGTACAAGAACGTCGGTATCGACGAGCTTTTCGCCGTGATGCGCTCCACGCTGGCGGGTTACTGCACGTTTCCCAAGCCGCCCGAGAGCATCTTCTCGGGCACGGCGGCCCTCGACGATGTCGAGCTGTCGATCTTGCGCCTTGCCTGCGAGGGCAAAAGTCGTCGCGAGATCGCGGCCGAGCTGTTTATGAGCGAGGGCACCATCAAACGCCGCATCTCGGAGATTCTCAACAAGACCGGCTACGACAACATCATGCGCTTGGCCGTGCGCGCAGTAACGGAGGGCAGCATCGTTCCCAACATGGAGCGCTAGCGCTCGTTACGCATCGACATAAAGCGACGGGGCCGCAGGATCAACTCCTGCGGCCCCGCCTGGTGTGCGCGGATGTGTCCGCCAATCCGCGACTGTCGTGGTCTGCCGTTACGCGATGGTTGCGCTGTAGGAGGCGACGTCCTCGTAGGAATCGGTCAGGTAGGCGTCGATGCCGATGGTCGTATTGACGAGGTCGTCAAGGCTGTCAAGCTCGCCGCTCGAGAACGTGAATTCCTCGGTGGCGTTGGTGCCGGGCATCAGGTGAGCCGAGAACCAGGGTTCCTTCATGGTGCCGTTGACGTTGGTCTTGCCGGAAGGAGCGTAGAAGGTCAGGTCCTTGTCGCTCTTGTTGGTGATGTTGACGACAAAGCCGATGTCGCCCCAGTCGTCCTTGAACTTCTCGGTGATGGTGATGGTGCACAGATCGTCATCGGCGACGGTGACGGCGGGGGAGATTTCGGCACTCTGGACATCGTCGTCTTCGACGGCCTCATCGATCTCCTCTTCCTTCTCGGCCGCCTCGCGATCCTTCTTCACCGTACCGGACAGGTCCTTGTCGGACTTGGTAAAGACAAGATTGCCGTCATCTTCTTCGAGAATGAGTTTGCCGTCCTTGAGCTTCATGTCATGCGACTCGTCTTCGGCGGTGATGGTTACGGTGGTGGCGTCCTTTGCCTCCCATTTAAGGTCGACGACTTCAAGGAACAGGTCGAGGGCGCCTGTACCGTCCTCATCGAGAATCAGGACGCAGTGGACACCCCAATCCTCGAGCATCTTCATGTACTCATCGGTCAGCTCTTCGCCCTCCAGGGTTCCACCCGAGAGTTCCCAGCTGCCGACGAAGTTGGCCTTGGGGTCTTTGCCGCCGCCGCTGCAGCCCGTCAGGGCAAAGGCGAGCGCCAGGACGCATGTCAGAAATGCGAGTACGGACTTTTTGAACGTTGTCTTCATGGTGTCCTCCTTCATCGAACGAAACCCATAGAAGCAAATGCGGGGGTGGCGGATCCCCCGCCAATTACCAGATAAAGGGGTTAGGGCCGGGGCGTTCCGCAGTTGCTGCAGAACTTGCCGCCGTTTTCGCTGCCGCAGTTGGGGCAGAACCACTTGGCCGGTGCCGGGGCGGGTGCGGGACTGCCGCACTCGGAGCAGAACTTGCCGGTGTTGGTGGCGCCGCAGTTGCAGGTCCACGTGCCGGCGGCTGGCGCGGCGGTGGGAGCCGGTGCGGGAGCGGGTGCCGGAGCCGGCTGCGGGGCGGCCTGCTGCTGTGCCTGGCCGGCGGCGAACAGCTGACTGGCGTTCATGCCGCCCATGCCACCTGCCATGCCCATGCCCATAAAGCCGGCCATTGCGCCGTTGGGGTTGGCGGCTGCCGCGCGCATCGCATCGCTCTGGGCGCTGGCAATGTTGGCTGCCGCCATGGTGGGATCGCGCATGACCGCGGCTTTCTGCAGGTCCTTGATCATCTGCTCGTCCTCTTGCGAGGCGGCGATGGAGTTGACGCCAAAGCTCACGATCTCGACGCCGCGCAGGTCACGCCAGTCGGCAGAGAGGACCTCGTTGAGCGCGCGAGCGAGCTCGGTGGTGTGGCCGGGGATGGCGCTGTAGCGGATGCCCATCTCCGAGATCTTGGCAAAGGCGGGCTGCAGGGCGGTGAGCAGCTCGGACTTAAGCTGACTGTCGATCTTGTCGCGCGTGTAGCTATCGGTCACGTTGCCGCATACGTTGGTGTAGAACAGCAGCGGGTTGGTGATGCGGTACGAATACTCGCCGTTGCAGCGCACGGAGATGTCGACGTCCAGGCCAATGTTGTTATCGACCACGCGGAAGGGCACGGGCGAGGCAGTGCCGTACTTGTTGCCGATGATCTCCTTGGTGTTGATGAAGTAGACGCGCTGGTCCTTGCCTGCATCGCCGCCAAAGGTAAAACGGCTGCCGATATTGGCGAAGGTCTCCTTGATGGAATCGCCCAGGTTGCCGCTAAAGACGCTCGGCTCGCTGCCGGTGTCGAAGACGAACTCACCGGGCTCCAGCGCGACTTCGATGATCTTGCCGTTTTGCACCACGAGCATGCCTTGTCCGTCGTTGACGGCGATGACCGAGCCGTTGGAGATGACGTTGTCCTCGCCGCGCGTGTTGGAGCTGCGGCCACCGGTACGTTTGCTGCCCTTGCAGGCCAAGACGTCAGCAGGCATCGATTCGCAGTAGATAAATTCCTTCCACTGGTCGGCCATGACGCCGCCGGCAGCTCCCAATCCAGCTTTCAAGAGTCCCATGGTGATCTTCCTTTCTTGTCAAAGGCCGGGTGGTATTGGTTGGATTGCTTAGTCGTCCTTGTCGTCTTTCATGACAACGGTGGTCTCGGTGTGGCTGAAGGTGTCGTGTTTCTCGGTCAGGTCGAGCTCGCCACAATACTCATCGGCACAGGTTGCTTCGTTGGCCGTCTTGAGCTGGCCTACCAGTAGCACGTCTCCGATAATCACGATGATCAGCGGCGCGATGATATTGATGAGGATGCCCTCGATATCAAAGGTGAGGTAATCCGGATCGAAGGCGTATTCCCCCATAAAGAGAATCTGGGAGAGGATAAATCCGATCATAAAGAACAGCACCGAGGCGATGACGAGCTTGGGCTTGGAGCAGGGGAGCTCGCCGACCAAGCGGCCGGTCTGGCCGTTCATGGCAAACAGGTAGCTCTTGCCGTTCCACGAGGTGGAGAGCATCCAGACGGGGAACAGGGCGTAGTCGCTGTCTTCCCAGGTGTAGTCGAGCTGCTTGCTTTCGACCGTGGCATCGTCGTATTCGTCGACGACGGTCTCGCGCAGGGCCGAGATTGTGCTTTCTTCCATACGGCGCTCGGCGCGCGCCTTGCAGGTCTCGCAGTCCTCGTCGTAACGGTTGGCGATGTAGCCGGGCATATATGCGACCGAGAACGGACGCAGTGCGTCGTAGTCAAACGGCTCGATGGCGTCCATGTGGCCGTCGGGCATCTTGGATGATCCGTCGACGGGCACGCGCTTAAACGAGATATTGCCCTTGCGATAGGCATCGTAGTGGTCGGTGGTCGTGACGGTGCGGTCGGATTCCTCGGTCACGGTCTCGTTGGTCGCGTCAAAGTACACTTCGCCGTCAACGCGGGCGCCGTAGAGCCAAAACGGCACGTAGACACCTTGGACCTCGTCGATGTGGTTGCCGGTGACAAAGCTCTTGGGCAGCAAGATCTTGCCCTTGTAGTGTTCCTTGAGTGCGGCCGTGACGTCATCGCGCCCGAGCTTAAACGGAATCACCAGGTCGGGCGAGAAGTCGCCAGAGAGCTGGCCGGGCGCCACGGCGGAGTTGCCGCAGTACGGGCAGGTGGTGACGGCGACGGTGCCGTCGGACACGAGCTCGGCGCCGCACGACGAGCAGATGTAGCCGGCGTTTTGGGCGAGTTCCTGCACCGCGTCGTCGGCGACGGGCTTGGGCGTTGCGGCTGCTGCATCGGCTTTGGCATCTGCCTTGTCCTGGCGCTCGCGATAGAGGGCCTCGATTTCTTCGACTTCAAAACGAGAATCGCAGTAGTCGCAGACGAGCTTTTGCTCGGCACTGGCAAAGTGAAGGGGGCCGCCACACGCGGGGCATTGATAGTTGATGCTCTCAAAGGCCATGATCGGTCCTTTCGCTGCCGGAGGCTATGCGCCGATGGCGCCGCCGCAGTATTCGCAGCGCCCGCTGGCATCGGGAATGGTGGTGGCTCCGCAGAAGGGGCAGGTCACCGCGGTCTTGGGGGCTTTGGCGGCCACGACGCTGTCGCGCGTCTCCTGGCGCAGCTGCACCAGCGCATCGCGGACTTCGGTTGCCTGGCGCTTGGCCTCGCGATATTCGATGGAGCCGCGCTGATCGATGGTGGAGTCGTTCACGCGCAGGTTGATCTCGGTAAAGTACGGCGTGTTGACGTGGATGGTCAGATTAAAGTCGTAATCCAGGTCGTAGCGCGGCGGGTTGTAGCTCTCGCGCTCGCCGTCCTTGGTCTCGCGATAGATCTCGGTGCGTTGCTCGTCGATATCCATATCGCAGCCGAGTACCTGCGAGAACTCGATGATGTCGGGATTGGCGTCGCGCCAGCGGCTCTGCGAAGTGATGATCAGCAGGCCCGCGTCCTCATCGAGCATAATATTGGTGCGCCCGGCAGAAAGCGTGCGCGTGGGGTTGAACGAAGACAGGCGTTCGGCGTTGGCCTCGCGGTAGGCGAGTTGCTCACGGATATCGTCCGCGGTGCTGGAGCGATAGCCGTGAAAGTAGGGGGAGAGCTTGCCGGCGCACTCTTTGCACAGGTAGCCTTCATTGATTTTTGTCTTACCTAGAAGTCCCAGCTCGGTACCGCAAATCGCGCACTCTTTCTTCTCGAACATCTTGTCAAAGAAGCCCATGGCTGCCTCCCATCAACAGGTAGCGTGTGTCACTTTTGATGATGGGGGAGTGTGCGATTCTTCGCGATACCCAGACGGCTCAAGGAGTCTCCACAACTGGGACACATGGCCCATTTTTGACTAGTCGTTGGGGACGTTCTCAAACGACTAGTCGCGGGGGACACTCTTCGGCCACTCATTGGGGACGTACTTAAATGAGTGGCAGCTGGGACACTCCTGGCCGAGCTAGAGGCCGCGCGTGTCCCTTCTGGTCCATGAGGCTCAAAACCGCGGTGTGACGTGAACGGCTGGGGTCAAATTTGCAGCATTTCGAGCTCGGCTTCGATATTGAGACTGGTTCTTTATTAAAATAGATTTCCAGACAATTGAGCGGCTGGGGGTTAACCATGAGGGACATAGGAGACACAACCGCATATCTGCGTCGGGGCATTCGGGAGATTATATGCCTGGCGCTGTTCTTCTTCACGTTTTTGGCGTGCGAGTATCTCTTTGATGTGCGCATGGCCGAGTTCGTGTCTCCGAACGAGGTCGTTATTTATGAGAGCCTTGTCCTCGGCGCGAGCGTGATTGGCTTTTTTGTGCGTCCCATTCTGTATTATCACCGTCCCCATGCCATCGACGCAACGAGTGACGTCACGGGCGTTTTGCTGGTGGCGGCATTGCTGCTGTTGATTATGGCGGTTCAGGTTGAGGTAATAATTGCCGGCGGTTTGGTGGCGTGCTGTGCGCTGGGCTACTGCGGATCGACTGCCCACGCAAACTTTGCGCGGCGCTTTGCGCGAACGCCTTGCTTGGCGCGCGCCGCCGCACTTTCTTACGCCATGGGCGTTCTGGTGCAGGTCCTCAACCACATGGTGATGCCTGTCGGTATTCCTCAGCAGGCTGTTCTGGTCGTTTGTGCGATCGTGCAGGTGGCGTTGCTCCACGGTGCCCGACGCGCCAAACTGCGCGACGAGTCCGATCCCAACTTTGAACCCAGCGTTGCCGGACTTTCGGTAGATGCTTTGGAATATGGCGCCAAGTGGCAAGACGATCCCAAGGCAAAGGCGGCATTCCGCCGCGCCGTAGTTCGCCTGACCGTGGCGACGGTGTATCTTTCCGGCGTATTCGCCGCTCTCAACGCGGGCCTCACGACCTTGCATGCTGTCGGAGCCGTTGATTTGGGTGACTGGCCGCGCCTGCTGCTTGTCGTGAGCTCGTTGGCCGCCGGCGTCCTATTTGACCTGCGCGGCCGTTCGTATATGAATATCGGCATGACATGCGCCGCCATGTTGTCTACGCTTTCGTTTTTTTGTGCTCATCGTCGAGGGCAATGGCGGCAACGAGCTTGCTGCCACGATCATCTTTTATCTGGGCTCGGGCTTCTTTGTGGTGTTCTTTACCACAAAATTCGCCGCCATCTCGCTCTATGCGCGCTGGTCATATTTTTGGCCGTGCATGGGCCGCGTCGTCAACAACGTGTGCTCGATGCTCGTGACGGCGCCGGCAGTGGCGATTATTTTGAGTCAAAACGTGCTGGCTGCAGTCGGCGCGGCGCTCGTGATGTTTGTGGGTATTGCGATTACGCTGCTGGGGCAGTTGGGGCAACGAGCCGATGATGCCGCGATGCGGGACGAGCTGGCGCCTGCCACCGATGATCTTGGTGGGGATCTTGCGCCCACATGCTCCGACCCCGAGCCCGTGGAGGCAGCGGAGCTCACGTCCGATGAACGCCTTGATGCCTTCGTCGCCACCTTTGGGCTTACAGAGCGCGAGCGCGATATTCTTGAGGTCTTGGTCGTTTCGGACCAGAGCGTTCAGGACATCGCCACAACGCTCTTTCTTTCGCGCTCCACGCTCTATCGCCACATTTCTTCGATCAACAAAAAGGCCGGTACCGCCTCGCGCGTGGCCCTCATCAACTTCTTCTGGTCCTGGACGCCCAAGGACTAGCTAATCCTCCAATAAGTTGCGGTGGAATAGTCCCTAAATTAAAGTCACGGGGCTTTAAACAGGAACTATTTCACCGCAACTGCTGGGGGGATAGACTGCGGCGGCGGCAGAGGCAACGGCAGCGGCGTTGGCAGCTGTGGTAGTGGCAACGGCAGCTGGCAGGGTGTTTTCCGTCTACTTGCTACAGCAGCTCGCCGTGGCGGGCAATGTAGCGGCGCTTCGCCAGCTGGGTGAGCGCGATATAGGCGGTAACGATGCCAATGAGCAGCCCAAAAAAGCTCGTGGGCAGTGCCATGAGGCCGAGCGCATCGGCGATGGGGCTTGCCGGCAGCCAGGTGACGAGCGCCAGGCCCAGCACGGTAAGAACGCACAATGCGGGCGCGGCGTGGTCGCGCGGGCTCGGCAGATGCGGGGAGCGCAACATGTGGACCACGAGTGTCTGCGACCACATGGACTCGACAAACCAGCCGCTCTGGAAGAGCGCAGCAAAGGTCGCCATACCCGCGACGTCGCCCGCGGTGGCAAGCTCGGACCAGCTTGCGTCCACGGCGGCGGGGCACACGACAAAGAAGAGCGCGGCGAAGGTCACGATGTCAAACAGCGAGCTCACGGGGCCCAGCTCGAGCATAAAGCCCTTGATGGACGCGGCGTCCCAGGCACGCGGGCGGGCAGTCCAGGCGTCATCGACGGTGTCCCACGGCAGTGCGATGCACACGATCTCGTAGACCAGCGACAGCAGTACCAGCTGCAGGGCGCTCATGGGCAAAAACGGCAAGAACAGGCTCGCGACGGTCACGGACAGCACATTGCCAAAGTTGGAGCTCACCGTGGTCTTGAGGTACTTGAGCAGGTTGCCGTAAGTGCGGCGGCCTTCGATGATGCCGCGCTCGAGCACGCCCAGGTCCTTCTGAAGCAAGATGATATCGGCGGATTCCTTGGCAATATCGACGGCCGAATCGACCGAGATGCCGCAATCGCTCGCACGCATGGCGGCGGCGTCGTTGATGCCGTCGCCCATAAAGCCCACGGTGTGGCCGAGCATCTCGCGCATGACACGTACCAGGCGCGCCTTCTGCAGCGGCGAGAGCTTGGCGAAGAGGTGGGTTTTCTCGGCGCGCTTGGCAAGTTCGGCGTCATCGAGCGCATCGATCTCGGAGCCGAGCAAGACGTTGCTCGCATCGATACCAATCTGCTCGCAGACGGTGGCGGCGACGCGGTCGTTGTCGCCGGTTAGGACCTTGACCGCCACGCCCTTGGCCTCGAGGGTGGCGACGGCGCCCGCGGCACTTGCTTTGGGCGGATCGAGGAAGGCCAAAAAGCCCATCAGCACCATGTCGCACTCGTCGGCGATGCCAAACTCGCCCACGCAGCGCGGATTGGTCTTCTGCGCCACGGCAATTACGCGTAGGCCCTCGGCGTTAAGTCCGGCGATCTGCTTGCGAATCTGGGCGAGCTTCTCGTCGGTGAGCGGCTGAGCGATGCCATCGATCTCGACAAAGGAGCAGATCTCGAGCATTTCCTCGGCAGCGCCCTTGGTAACCATCTGGGTTTTGCCTTGGGCGTCGGCGACAACTACGCTCAGGCGACGGCGCGAGAAATCGAAGGGAACCTCGTCGACCTTGGTGTAGCGGTCGCGCAGGCTCTGGCCCAGCATGGAATCGGGTGCGACGGTCGAGGGCGTCACATCGGCACGGTCGATTACGGCCAGGTCGATAAGATTTTTGAGGCCGGTCTGGAAGAAGCTGTTCAAAAACGCATGGCGCAGCACGCGCGCGTCCTCGTTGCCATCGGTGTTGAGGTAGCGCTCGAGCACGATGCGGTCTTCGGTGAGGGTGCCGGTCTTGTCGCAGCACAGGACGTCCATCGCTCCGAGGTTTTGAATCGCCGGCAGCTCCTTGACGATAACCTGGCGACGGGCGAGGTCCTTGGCGCCCTGCGACAGGCTCGTGGTCACGATGACGGGAAGCATCTGCGGCGTGATGCCCACGGCCACGCTCGTGGCGAACAGCAGCGCGTCGATGACGTTGCCCTTGGTGGCGGCGTTGATGGCAAAGACGGCCGGCGCCATAACGAGCATCAGGCGCACCAGCAGCATGGAGACGCTCGAGACGCCGCGGTCAAACGCGCTTTTTTCGCCGCGCCCGTTGAGCATCTTGGCGATGCCGCCCAGGTAGGTGTCCGAGCCGGTGGCAACGACAAGCGCCATGGCGGCGCCGTTTTGCACGGAGGTGCCGGTAAAGACGATGTTCTTGCAGGCAGAGAGTGGCAGTGCGGAGCCGTCGGCGCCCTCGACGACGGTGACGGCGGTGGTCTTCTCGACGGCCTCGCTCTCGCCGGTGAGTGCGGACTCGATCACAAACAGGTCGCGCGCGGTGATGATGCGGGCATCTGCCGGCACCATATCGCCGGCAGAGAGACGGATTACATCGCCGGGGACGAGCTCGTCGAAGGGGATCTCGATGCGCTCGCCGTCGCGCAGGGCGGTGCAAGTGTTGGAGACCAGGTCCTTGAGGGCCTCGGCCGCATTGCCGCTGCGGGCTTCCTGGATAAACTTCATGCCGCCCGATACCAGCAGCATGGTGCCGATGACGATGACCGTGGAGGGGTCGCGCTGCGGTTCGGGCACGGCGAGCACGTCGATGTAGAGCGAGACCAGTGCGAGCGCGGCGAGGATGCCGGCGAAGGGATCGATGAACGCGTCGGCGATGCGGCGGGCGAGCGTTTTGGTCGTTGCCTCGATGGTGTTGGGGCCGACGGCGTTCAGGCGCTCAGTTGCCTGCTCGACGGTGAGGCCGTTTGCCGTGGCGTCAAGCAGTACGAGGGCGTCCTCGGCACTATGGGTGGCGGCGAATATGGTGTTCTTGGACAGGCCGGTATGAGCGGCAGGGCGCGCCGTGCGGCGGCGCTTGGAGATGGCTTCGAGTACCGTGACGGTTTTGAGCATCAGCATAGGGTCCTCCTTGTTGAGGGGAGTTAGCGTACGTGTCGTATTTGCTTCAAAAAACCTAGATGTCGCTCACGTCAAGCTCTTGAGCCCACAAAGGGTGCAGCGCGCCTTTGCGGTGGTTTTGGCGATCTGCCGGTGGCGTTTATGCGTGTGCGGAGTCCTCGCGGCGTGCCGAGGGCGACATGCAGGTTTTTCGACTAGGACTGCCTTCCATGGCACACCTCCTAAAGGCTGAGCGCAGCGCGCTTTGGGTATCTCGTACCCCTTTTTAATCCGCCCGTATTCTTGATGAGGGGGTTTGACATGTCAACCCCATTGTTCGGAAAACCATTCCCCCTGACAAAGCCTTTACAGAATGCCGTGGCCCCAAAGCGCGCCCGCATCGACGCTTCGCCTGCGCTAAACTGGAAGGCACGTACGCGATTACGAGAGGAGCCCGCATGGAGGCTTACAAGCAAGAGTTCATCAAGTTCATGGTCGAGTCCGACGTTCTTAAGTTTGGCAGCTTTACGCTCAAGAGCGGCCGTCAGTCCCCGTTCTTTATGAACGCCGGCGCTTATGTGACGGGCTATCAGCTCAAGAAGCTGGGCGAGTATTACGCCCAGGCCATCCACGATAACTTTGGCGACGACTTTGATGTGCTGTTTGGGCCGGCCTACAAGGGTATTCCGCTGGCCGTCGTGACCGCAATTGCCTACCACGAGCTGTATGGCAAAGAGGTCAAGTACTGCTGCGACCGCAAGGAGGCCAAGGACCACGGTGCCGACAAGGGCAACCTGTTGGGCTACGAGCCCCAGGACGGCGACCGCGTGGTCATGGTCGAGGACGTCACCACCAGCGGCAAGTCCATCGACGAGACCTATCCCAAGGTTAAGGCCGCTGCCGATGTCGAGATCAAGGGCCTGATCGTGTCTCTCAACCGCATGGAGGTCGGCAAGGGCGGCGTGACCACCGCTCAGAAGGAGATCGAGGCTAAGTACGGTTTCCCCGTCGCGAGCATCGTTTCCATGGCCGAGGTCGTCGAGACTCTCTACAACCACGAGATCGACGGCAAGGTCGTCATCGATGACGAGCTCAAGACCGCCATCGACGCCTACTACGAGAAGTACGGAGCACGTTAGTTACGGCGTTTTACCAAACGCCGTAACTGCTCGACGCTGCGCGGGCCGCATTTGGACAATCTGACGTTCAACTTCAAGGGCGCGACCAGAAGGTCAGCGCCCTTTCGTTTCACGTCACCTTGTCTCAAATGCGACCCGCTCGCTGTCCGTTCTCTACCTGCGGCGTCGTCTTGCTCCGAATGCGGCTCGCTCGCTGTCGTTGCCGAAACATCGGCGTTGCCGGACTAGTCATTGGGGACGTTCATAAATGACTACTCAGGAATGAGCGTGGATAATCTCCCGTTTTTGGCCTGTGTGCGGGCTCAAAGTGGGAGATTATCCGCGCTCGCTTTAATTTGCTTGGGCTGCGATGCCTATCTAATCGGCTCGGCGTCTTCCCTGAGAATCGAAAGATACTCTTCATACCCGTACTGCCGGTATCTCTGTCTTGACTCGTCGAGCGGACGGAGGATACCCAATTCTTCAAATGATTTGACGAGCGAGCTCGCGGTACTCCTGCCGATATCGAGTTGGGCAGCGATGAATGCGGTGTCGACGATGGGGTGCTCTTCAAGAATGCCCAACAGCCTTTGCCCGTTTGCAGCGGTCCTTCCGAGATTTTCGGTAATGGTTGCTGTGGAACGGTTATGGAGGTCAACAAGGTTTTTTAAAGACCCTACCGAGTCCTTCGCACTCTCGAGAAGACTGTTGCAGAAAAACTCTATCCATTCCTCGTAAGTGCCTCTCTCCCTTACGGATGTGAGTTGCCGGTAGTACTCGCTTCGATTTTTCTTGAACTGGAACGATGGATAGAACAAGCAAGAATGAAGAACGCCATCATTGATGAGCATAAGTGTAATGAGAAGCCTGCCCAGGCGACCGTTTCCGTCTAGGAATGGATGGGCAGTTTCAAATTGGTAATGGACGAGCGCCGCCCGCACAATCGGATCCATTTCGACTTGAGGCTCATTGATAAAGCGTTCGAGGTCCTGGAGCGTGTTGCTCAAATCTTCAATGTTTGGAGGGACAAACGATGCGGTTGCAATGGTGCAGCCTGAGGGGCCAATCCAGTTTTGTGAGGAGCGCAGCTCGCCTGGATTCTTCTCCGTTCCGCGCGCTCCGTCCAGCAGGACCGCATGAACTTGCCTAAGAAGTCTCGTGCACAAGGGCATCTTTTTGAGCAGTTCTACGCCGCGGTCGACAGCACGGACGTAATTCACGACGTCTGCGACATCTTTATGATGGAGTTGTGTTTGCGATGGACTAAGTAGGTCGTCAAACGTGCACTGGGTTCCCTCAATTTGCGAAGAAAGGAGTGCTTCTTTGCGCATGTACATTGTCAGATACATGTCGGCGTTGGGAACAAAGTAGAGCATGCCTTCAAGCTCTCCAAGCTTTCGTGAGCATGCGGAAAGCGTGCGATAGGTTTCCTCGGTGAGGTTTAGCTGCCTCAATGATTGCAAGGGCGTTGGAAAAAACGAATAGTAAGCCAATTTCCCCGATAGATTATTGCGGAGCGTTCCCTGGCCGTTCTCCTCGATTTGCATCGCGCCCTCCATATCTTTAGTGCCGGAAACTCGTTATTAGGCTAATCATATCAATTCTAATAACGAGTTTAAGGATTAAATAGTTATTAGAATTGATGTAAACAATCTAATGATGAGAAGTCGTTATTACTTGACCATGGAGCTCGGCTTGGTACAAGGGGGTTATCCAAAATGAGAGCGGATAATCTCCCGTTTTGGCTCGGTGACGGCCTCAAAGTGGGAGATTATCCACGTTCGCTAGTTAAGCATCCAAAAATCCACACTCGCCAAACCTACCAAAAAGGACAGGTTTATTTTGGCACGCTTCGGTCGGTGTCAGGAAGTGTTAGGGACAAGGCGGCGACAGGACTCGAGAGCGAAAAGAAGTGCCGGGTTTGGCGCGCCCGCTTCTGCCCGTCCCGTGCGCGGGCGATACTCGGCTTATCGATCCGCGATGCAAAGGAGACGCTCATTCCACGAGCGCTACCGGGAAGGGCTCGCGATTCGAGTCCCCACCTTAGCATTTGAACCATTTGGCACTATAATTACCGTAGGCATGCGCACAACGTTGCGCTTAATCAAGAGGAGAAAACGTATGGGTCTGTTTGACATGTTCAAGAAGAAGGCTGAGCCCGCGGCTGCCGCTGCTCCGGCCTCCATCTCTGCTTCTGCTGGCGCCGACGTGCTGTGCTCGCCCGTCAAGGGCAAGGTCATCAAGATGGCCGACGTGCCCGATCCCGTCTTTGGTGGCGAGGTTCTGGGCAAGGGCTGTGCCGTGTGGCCCGAGGACGATCTGGTCTACGCTCCCTGCGACGGTAAGGTGACCGTCACCATGGGTCACGCCGTGGGTCTGCAGTCCGATAGCGGCATCGAGGTTCTGGTGCACGTTGGCGTCGATACCGTCAACATGAACGGTGACGGCTTCGAGGGCTTCGTCAAGGCTGACGACGTCGTGAAGGCCGGTCAGCCCATCCTCAAGATCGACCGCGCCAAGATTGCCGCCGCCGGTTACAAGGACTGCGTCGTCGTGGCCGTGTCCAACACCGCCGAGTTTGCCGATGTCGAACTCGCCGTCGAGGCCGACTCCGCTGTCGCCGCCGGTGACGCCATCGTTAAGGTCGTCCGCAAGTAAATTGCGGCATCCAAAGGATGTGCAAGGGTGGTCGGGTTTTCCGGCCACTTTTTTATTCAAGACTTTAGTCCGCTGGCCGCGCAGCGGCCAGCTTTAAACCACCCGCTACGCGGGTGGAGACAAACGGCTTTACAAAGCCACCCCTCCGACCGATATTGACGATTGTTCAGGCCGTCAAGAAT